>JBMOEQ010000051.1:0-15271 GCA_049314655.1 Ferruginibacter sp.
GTTTTAGCCGGTGCATTTATGTTGGTGCGTAAATCGGTATTGGATAAAGTGGGTAGCTTTGATACTTCGTTTTTTATGTATGGTGAAGATGTTGACTTGAGTTATCGAATTCAAAAGGCCGGTTTTATTAATCGCTATTTTGCTCAATCTACTATCATTCATTTTAAAGGAGAAAGTACTCAAAAAGCTTCTGCAAAATACATTCGTAATTTTTATGGGGCTATGGCATTATTTGTTGAAAAGCACTATGCTCAACTAACTGCATTTATATACAAAGTAATCATTCGATTGGTGATAATATTAAAACAGATTACTGCAATATTTGCTAAGCATACAACTGCACAATCAATCTCATTTCAACCTGAAGATAAAATATTGTTGATTGGTACAATGGCTGATAATGAGCTGTTACGGGGTTATTTAAATCAGATTCATGTTAATCAAATTGCTTATTGTACTGCGTTTCAAAGCAAACAAGATATCATTGCTGCAATGCGCAAACAAACTTACCAGCACATTATTTTTACTGCAGGAACAATGCCTTATCAAACCATCATAGATTGCTTACAAAATGCTTCCCCAGCGGTATTGTATTGGATACGTCATGCAGCATCGAAAAGTATGGTAAGTAGTTCTGATAAAAATCGTTCGGGTAGTTGTGTTGTGTTGAAGTAGTTTTTCTTCGTGTAAGTTCAGCAGATTTGCGGTTTATTTTTCTTTACCGCTGAGAAAAGGAGTAAATGGAGTTACGCTGAATTTTTATTTAATCTCTCTGCGCAACTTTGCGTCTCTGCTACTCTGCGGTTTATAGTTTTTTCACCGCTGAGAAGCGGAGCAAAAGGAGTTACGCTGAGTTTTAATTTGATTGCTCTGCGAAACCTCTGCGTCTCTGCACCACTGCGGTTTAATCTATTTCTACCGCGGAGAAAAAAGAGAAAAGGAGTTGCGCTGAGTTTTCAATAAATCCCTCTGCGAAACCTCTGCGTCTCTGCACCTCTGCGGTTATTTTTTGCCACCACAGAGAAAAATTTATACAACATACATATCCCATTCAAATTCCGGATTATAGTGGTTATTTAAACAGAAAAGTATCGAATTAAAAAAGGCAATAAGGATTTTATCCCTCATTGCCTTTCTATTTTGCAGTAAACCCAAAACCTTATTGAACAACCAATTTGGTTGTATACATTTTTTGTGCACTTGAATTAAAAACTTCAACAACATAAATTCCTGGCGTCCAACGTTGCCTTCCGGTAACTTGTAATGCTGTAGCAACCGCATTAGATTCGGTTTGAATCACTCTTCCTTGAACATCTTTAACTACAACCCGGTAAGCACCTGTATAGTTGGAAGCTGGTTGCAGCATAAAGGAAGAATGAGTAGGATTAGGATAAACATGCCATTGGTATACCCCCGCAACATTTACTTTTACGGTTGCACTATAATAAATCCTTCTATTGTTCTCTTTTACTTTTAAACGAGAAAAAAGTGTAGGTACTCCTGCAGGTACGGCAACATCAAACAATTGATAGTTTTGTCGGCTTCCCAAAACATTTTTAGCTAAAACAATTCCCATAGGCGTAAATCCATATCCGGAAAAACTTCTTTCTACCTCATACTGTTGCACCCCTAATTCGTGATCGGTTTGCCACTGTAGCTTAATTTGTGAACCAACAGGCTGTGCCGTAAACTGTACTAGCGTAACAGGAATTGGCGCGCCTATAGAAACTTGACTTAACCATCCGTTATCAAACCATTGCTCTCCACAAATATTGTTTTGGTCGGCAGTTTGCGGACTACCATTATTATTAAATATCAAATTCGTACAATCGGCACCGGTAATGGTATGCACGTACCAATTATTACCTTCATCCGTCATAGTTATGCCCGGCCAAGCTGTTGTGCTTACTACCGGCAAAGGATTCCAAAAATACAAACGAGGTGTTGCAGCCCATGTACCTGGACGACGAAAATGCACTTTTACATTTCCACCCGATTGACCAATTACCAATCTTTTACTAAGCGTATGGGTTTGTAATAAGTTATCGGTTATTGTTAAGGAAACATTGTAAACACCCGAGTTGGCAAAAATATGAGTTGGCGTTGCTCCTGTAACAACAGCAGAACCGTCATTAAAATTCCATTGATATTGTGTAATGGTATTACAAGCTATAGATGCATCGGAAGTAAAGGAAACCGATTGAGGGGCAACACCTGTAGCCGGACTCATTTCGAAATTTGCAAACAAGGTTTCATTTAATAAAGGAGCACCCAATATTTTTCGATTACCCATAAATGTGGTAGCCGAATTGGCATTGAGTTCTGCAGATAAGTTTGCTCCACCATCATTAAATTGAAGATCGGTGGCTTCGGTATTGCTTAAAAAGTACTTATACCAATCACCACAAACCAAACTCATATCTACACCCGGAGCAGTAATGGATAAACCACCCGGATTGCGATTCCAATACCTCAATTTTACCGTACTTGCCCAAGTTGTAGGCTTTTTGAAATATATCCAAAATCCCGGAGCCGTATTGGTAACTGTTATCAATTTGGTAAGCGTATTGGTAACACCCGATCCATCGGTAATGGTTAAACTTACCGAATAAATACCCGGATTAAGATAAGTTGTTGTGGGTGAAGCGCCGGAAGCTGTATTGCCGTTACCTAAATCCCATGCATATTGTTGAATGCCATTACAACTGGTAGAGATGGAACCATTAAATGTAACAACATAAGGAGCAACTCCCGACCATGATGGTGAAGCAGAAAAATTAGCTACAGGATCGGTAATATTGGGAACAGTTGCCAACCATGCATTATCATAATAACCGGTTTGGGTTGCAGATAAGTTTCCTGTTTGATTACCCGCTCCATCATTAAAAATTAAATTGGTAGAGGTAAGGCCGCTAAAGGTAAACTTATACCAATCGGCACAAACAGGGGTCATACTCACTCCCGGCCAGGTGGTTGGTGTATATACATTTGCAGGCACGCCATTCCAATAGTGAATTTTGATACCGGTTTGCCAATTTGCTGGACGTTTGAAATAAACAGTAATATCCGGAATTGGATAGTATGTATAAATTGATTGTTGAACTACAGATTGTCTGCTTTCAGCATCAACACCAAAATATGTTAAGGTATCGGGGTTGCCGCCAGATAAATTTATGGGCGCACTATATACCAAAGAAGCTGTTGTAGGAACAGTACCATCGGTTGTATAATAAACAGTTACCGGTGGACGAGGAGAAACGGTTTGTAAAGTTACTGCAACCGAACCTCCATTAAAATTACCCGATCCTGGATTTGCTGTTACTATCGGTGCAGGTATATTAAATGTATAGCTTCTTACAACCACCGTTGACAAAGTTTGATTGGCATCTTTTGCAATGGCTTTAATGGTTCCGGGAGTAGACCAAGCAAGCGCACTTGAATATACTGTAGATGAAGTTGTAGGGGTAGATCCATCTGTTGTATAATATATAGTATATGGTGCTGTTGTTCCCGAAGCCGTCATAGTTACAGAAAGTGGGTTATAATAATTACCCGATGCAGGTGTAACCGTTAACGTTGGAGGTGGTAAAATAAATGTATAGCGCTCTGCTTGCAATTCGCTTACTTTACCGGCTGCATCTACTGCAATTGCCCTTACCACTGTTGTTGTACTCACAGAAAAAGCCGCTGAATAAACTGTAGATCCTGTTGTAGGCATAGAACCATCGGTGGTATAATAAATGGTATATCCCGGAGTACCACCCGAAGCCTGCATCGTTACTGAAACAGGATTTGTATAATTTGTACCTATCGGACTAATTTGCATTTTTACTGGTGCTACACATCCTGTAACACAGGGTTCAAAAAAACCGGCACCACTTTCGCCTATCATACCTGGACCATCTTTTACATAAATACCTGCCGATCCGGAAGTTACCGTAAATGCTAAGTTTCCACTCGATACGGTAATGGTTCGTCCGGTTACCGCATCTCTGTAAATTCCATTAGAAATTCCGGTGAAATTGAAACTCGCCGATCCGTCTTTGGCTAAACCTACACAAACAAAACTACTTCCATCTTGGCGCGTATATCCTACTCCGTTACCGGGTGCATTGCCTGCCCAATTCCAGTTTCCGGTTTGTAAAGCAGGAATTGCTTTTCTGATGGCATTGAGTTTTTGCATATGCCGGTAAATGATATGGGAAGATGCCGTGGCCATTGCATCTCCAAAATAAGCCCTGCCTGTTTCGTCTAAACTTTTTTGTGTGCCTTGTCCATCGTGTAAATCACAATACGCTCCCGACTTAAACCTATTTTCGGTACCATAATAAAATGAAGGAATGCCTCGCCAAGTAAACATAAAATTCATACAGGCTGCCAAGTTTACGTCGCTTCCACTATAGCGCTTGTTCCAATCGTTATTAGGACCAAAATCGTGGTTATCGAGCCAAGTAACTAATATGGAAGGATCGGAATATAAATGATCGTATCGTGCAGCAGCAGTAACCCCACTTAACGATCCGCCTTCTTCAAAAACTCCATGAAAGGTAGATTCGGCAAAGAAATCCAACACACCAACACCTGCCGATGCAGAACTTCCTACAGCACCCCGCCAAGTATACCAATGCGGATTGATTTCTTCTACCGGATGCAATTCATGCCTTTTTTGAGCTACTTCTCCAAACACAAACAGATTAGGCTTGTAAGCTTTCAACCTATCGTATAAGGCAAAAATATCTTGCTTATTCATATGCTTCCAAGTATCCCAACGAAAGGCATCCACACCTGCATCGAGATAGCGTTTGTAAGCATTGAAAAGATAATCTTGAACTGCAATAGATCCTGTATTTAAATCCGGACAATCATCGGCAATTGCTCTTTGATAGAGATTAGTGGTATCGTCCCATCCTTGCGCAAAACCATTGCCCGAATGATGAAACCAATTGATATCGCTAGTGCTTACAAAACTCTCTGTACCGGGCCAATTGTAAGCAGCCAAATTTTGATTGTACGGTGCAGGCATCGGTGCAAGATTTGCCCTGCTCCAAATTTTATTGTCATCCGAATTTGCATTTAAACCATCATACTCCCAATTTGGGTTTGAAGTAAGTGCTGTTCCATCTAATTTCTTCCCCCACACTTTTGTTGTATCGGTATTGTATTTCATTTCCGCCATGCTCTTGATGCCGTAACGCCCACTATGATTGGTTACAATATCCAACACTACTTTCATCCCTTTAGCATGTGCAGCAGCTACTACATCTTCAAATGTAGCGCCGGCACTTTCTAACCTAGGATCGGTTTTCATGAAATCCCAAGCATGGTATCCATGATAATCTAATGGACCTCTGTTTTGAACAATGGGTGTTATCCAAATGGCAGTAAAGCCCATATTTTTAATATAATCGAGCTTTTCAATTAAGCCTTTAAAATCGCCTCGCCAGGTAACATCTTTAGGATCGGTGATGTTGGGATTGGTTACTCCCGGTATATAAGAGCACCATTCATTAGGACGATTATTGGTAGAATCGCCATCAAAAAAACGAGTAGGCAATAAAAAATAAATGGTTTCTTTTCTGAAATCAACTTGTGCTTGAACAGTACACCAAAAAGAAAGTAATAAGGGTAAAAGGAGGAGTTTTTTCATTTCCGGTAGATTAGCAACGTTATAATGTGTAAAAACTACACATTATAAATTTCGTACTTAATACTCGTACCTGAAAATAAATTAACCTGATTTTCGTCAGCCTAAGCGATAATTACTATAGAGGATGATCTTATAATTCGGCCCACATTCTAAATAAATTGCTGTGGGTTTGTAACAACAAATTGGTTTCCGGCGCATTGGGATTGCGTTGATACATTAAACTATGTACTTGATTTAAATCGAATAGAATTTGTCGTTTTTCCATGCTGGCAACGTTACTTTGAATCCAAGTTACAGCAGCAACCCTTGTTCCGGATTTCACTTCCTGAACGCAGTGTACATACTGACAAGGATATAAAATAGCATCTCCGGCAGCAGGTTTAAATGCCAAATTTCCTGCAGGTGTTTGAATCAACAATTCGCCACCTTCGTAGGTAGATGGGTCGCTTAAAAAAATGGTCATGGCCAAATCTGTTCTTATCAATGGAGCGCCCATAACAGGACTATCTACATGCCAACCATAACTTTCGCCAACAGCATACTTACTAATGATATAGGGGTGAATGGCTTGTGGTAAAGCGGCTATATTAAAAAGTACATTTTTTTGAACAGCAGCATCAATCATTCTTCTAATATGTGCCAATGCCGAATTGGAAGTTTCTGATAATTGTTGGTTATTTTTTACCAATTGCGCCGCATGACTTGCAGTTGCTTTTCCATCGCTAAAATTTGCTGTGGCAATTAATGCCGTTATTTCAGCAAGATCTTGCTCGGCTATTATTTGCTGCACATGCAGGAAATGCTGGCTCATAAAAACAACGAATTATTATTGTACTACTGTAATTGCCGGTCCTTCAATTTTCATCAATCGTTTCATAGAATTTGCTACACGCTTTGTTTCGGATTGCACCGAAATTAATTTAGAAGAAATTCTTCCGGCATGATGAAAGTGAATTTGAGGTGTACCAGACACATCTTCAAAAGTTAAAGCCGATGAATGCGTGTTTACAGAAGTTGGAGAAGAAATGAACAATTTTTCGGTATTAAAATGATTGCCGTTTTTATCGGTAACCACAAAACCATATTGATGTTGTTGAATATTTACAACGGCAGCCGATAATATTGGTTGAATGGTAGCGGTTGTTAATAATGAACTCAATTGGGCATGCAGTAATTGATGATGTGCATCAATCGTTGCTGCGTCTTTTCCAATAATTATAGCTTGCGTTTGTTGTGCATTTTTGTAATTATCGGCAGCAAAAATTAAGTCTGGTGCCAATAAACCAACAGGTAAGGTAAGTGCAATATTTGAGAGAAAGTTTCTACGTTTCATATTTCAATATTTTAACTAGCTTAAGCTAGACCGATGTTTTAATCTTGTTTATTCAATTTGATAACTTGTCCGTTGCTAAGTTTCAGCCAATATACACCCGAAGCCAAATTGTTTAACGATAAGGTTTGGCGCAACTGAATAATATTGTAACGTTTTACAATTCGGCCATTTATATCCGAAAGCACCGCTTGATTGAGTGCGTTACCATTGCCGGTTTGTTGTAATACCACTTCATTTTTAGCCGGGTTAGGGAATAAGGAAATAGATCCATTGGCTCTAACAGAAACGCTTACAATTTGCGTATAATTAAATGCTCCACTGGCTTCATGTATACGTAAACGATAAAATAATTTTCCGTTGAAAGTAGGACGATCGATATATTGATAATTGTAATTGCGCAAGGTATTGGCATTTACTGTAGCTACATTACTGAAAGCTCTACCATCGGTACTTACTTCAATATCATAAGCCCTGATACTTAATTGTTCGGCAACTTCCCATTGCAATTGTACACTTCTATCTGTATTTAATTTGCCGGTAAAACTAACAATGGTAACCGGAAGCGGAGAACCAAAAGCACAATTACTGGAAGATGCGCCTGCAAAAGCAGCATCACTAAATGTCCAATTGGCAATATCCAAAATGGCTGTTCTTACTGCAGCTGCACTAAAAATACCTGGTCCCGAGCCTGTGCAATTATATTTTGCATCATCGGTTTCGGAAGGTGTTACTCCTGAAGTAGGACCCGCATTGATATTTGTACCTGCAGTTTTATGTAATACAATTGCACCGGTAGTAGAGGTTAATCCGGCAGGTAAATTACTCCTATTGCTTCTTGAATCAATTGTTGTTGCTGTTGCCGGATTGTCAATATCCCAAGAAGTAGTACTTGTACCGCCACCTGTAGCCGTATTGGCTTGAACAGCAGCAATAAAACGACGCGTTGCATTATTATATGTAGAAGCCGGTCCGCCTGTAGGCCCTGTTTGATAGGCCAATACTTGATCGCCGGCATAAGCCAACGCTAAAGAAAACGCATTTTCTTCTGTAACTGTACCTAAATTAGCCGACCAATTTACCGGCGTTGCCGATCCGGTGGAAGAAAATTTAACTTCTACTCCTTGTGCAACACCCGAAACCGGAGCTGTCCATTTAATATAGCCTTCATTGGTTGGTGGTGCAGTTGTGCCGATAAAATTACCGGCAGATGTACTATATCCATCATCAGTAAAAAATATCACAGTACCAGAAGGTATACCGGCCGGAACTAAAACAACAATTGAAAATTGATCAACGAGTGCGCCGTCTGGATCGGCATGATACGAAACGAAAGCAATATCACCCGCAGCCAAATTATTGTTTTGTGCATTGGTTACAAACCCCAATAGCATAGCCATCAACAGTGCACACAAACGATTTAAGTAAAGCTTTTTCATCAAGTAAGGTTGATTAATAATGGTTTGAAATAAATATATGATTTACGTCAGCTATTTAAAGCTAAGTTTATTTAGTTAATTTTTATAATATTTTTTTGTTATTCAAATTTATCGCCAATTACTAAACCGAGGTGTTTATACCATTTAGAGCTGTATATTCCATTTTCGGTGTAAATAATGGCGATATCTAATAGTAATCCATCTACGGTAGCCACCCTTATCCCATGTTCTTCATGAATATTAATAATGGTACCACCTTCAACTCCTTGGGGAGCTATTTCCTCAACTTCGTTGATTTCAGTAATAACCAAAATGTTGTTTTTTATGGTGGCTCCACAACCTTTATTCCAAGGATTACAAGCTAAAACCAAGGCTCTAATTTTTGCAGCATCCATCGTTTTCCAATTGAGCATCAAATTGCTAGCATTGGGTTTTTCGTGGTACACGGCTTCATTTTCTTGTTGAGGTAGGGCAGGTATTATACTTCCAAAAGACAAAATTTTCATTAACGGTGTAACCAATTTTGCACCAACATCCGCTAATCTTTCGGCAAGTATTCCAAACGTATCATTGGCGTTATAGGGTACAGTTTGGTGCATGATGATTGGCCCGGCATCTAAATTTTCGGTAACTACATGTATGCTAATTCCGGGCTGTTGTTCTCTTGTTGCCACTTGCGAAAAAATGGGTGCTGCACCACGATGTTGTGGTAAGCGACCATAATGAAAATTGATAAATCCTTTTAAGGGCAATTTCAATAATGTTGCCGGAATTTTAAAAGGGAATGTCATCATCAATACCGTTTCGCATTGGTATTGTTGAATGGCAGATGACAACACCGCTACCCAATCTTTTTTATTCAAAGCAACAACAGGTGTATCGCCCAACATAGAAAGTGCACGAACTGCTTCAAGTAAATACGAATTATTTTGAGGGATGCCCACTGCCGCTACTTGTTTAAAAAACAGCAATTCCTTTAATGCAGGAACTGCAATTTCATTATTACAAATAACTATAACAGGTTTAATATCCATGATTAACTGCAGAGGTAGGTATTGCGCCAACCGGAAGCTGTGGTTTGGGGTTGTTGCTTTTTAAAAGAGCTCCATTCCTCATCTGGGTTTTCAATTTTTTCAATAACGCTTATTTGAAATTGATTGGCCATTTCAACATAATAAGTTGAACTATAAGCATGGTGCGTTTCGGCATCAAAATATAATTTGCCTCTAGGTGTATCCATACTTTTATCCATCAATTGCTTTACCTTTTGAGCAGCTGTTAGGGAGTTATTATCGGCTGAAAACAATTGGTATATCACCTGTGCAGCTTCCCAACCTAAAACAGCAAACACCGATGCTTGTCGGTTTGCATAAGCTGTAAATCGTTCTTTTAATTCAATATTGGCGGCATTTTCCAATTGTGGTAACCAACTGGTATATCCTTGAATAGGGGTAATATCAATATCTGTTGGCAATAGGCCTTGAATATGATGGTCGAACATCATTGGCGACCCAAATACTTTTACGTCCTGTTGCTGTTGTATTGCCGCATATTGTTGATAAAAAAGATGCGCTACATCGCCGCTGAAGAGTGCCAATATGCAAGTGTTTTCCGCAGCGGTTTCTACCTGTTGTTGAAGTGTATTTAGATTAAATTCGGAGGGCTTAAAGTTACTAACATAATTGCCCATCATCTTACCTCCATGATTGAGGTAATTATTTACCATGGCAAAACATTGTAAATAACCCCCATCATAATAAGATGTGGCCATAATGGCTTTATCATATCCGTTACCAATTGCTTTTTTGCCGGTAATAGAGCTGTTAAACGCAACATTAAAATCTAGGAAAAGGGTAGTTGACGGTGGTGCAACTCCGAAATTGAAATTGGCCCCCATATTTACAATACAAAGAATTTTACCTGTAGCAGTAAAAAGCGGCGCAATCATTTCTACCGACCTTTCGTCAATAAAAGCAATAACTACATCTACATTATTTTTGAGTAAAAGTTGTTCTGTAGCGGCGTAAGTAATTTTTTCATCAATACCAAAGCCAATGTTTTCCGTAAAAAACTCTATTGCAGTAATATCTTGTAATTGTTGAAGGTGGACTTTAAATCCATCCAAAAAATCGAAGCCAATCAGCGGATATACTGTTGACCGTGGAAGTAAAAATCCAATTTTCATGAAATAAGCGTCAAATGATAATTTCAATTAATTTCTGGAAGGAAATATTCCAAATAAACAAATTATATAGTTAATGGCTAAATAGGGTTGTAATTGGGTGATCGGAGAACTAGATCCTGCTATTGAACTAGAAAATGTAGTTTGCACAGGTGCTAAAGTTGCATTGTCGGTTACACTATCATAGAAATTATTTCCAGTACTTACTATTGCAGGATAATTGCTTCTTAATGAAACTGCGTTGGCAACAGGAGCAATTGGCATAGCCAATGTACCAGAAAGTGTATGGGTATGTGCAGGTAAATTACTGGTTAAAATAGTTATAGATTCGGTACCCGCCAATTGTCCCATTTGAACATTCGATAAGCCCGCACCTGTTCCTGTTCCTACAGCCGTTCTACCTCTAAAATCGGGTAAACCAAAAGTGACTTGTCCGTTTCCACCATAGGTAGTGCCCAAAATAGAAAACAATGCAGTGTTTGAAGCGATAGACAATAACTGCGCATTACAATAAGCCCAATTTCTAGGCGCAAAATCTGCAGCAAACAATCTAATTTCACCAATAGTACCTTCCATAATATTTCAATATTAAATGTTTTATGTATTAGTTTCTTGAAGGAAATATTCCAAATAAGCATATAATGAAATTCATGCCTAAATAGGGTTGTTGATTACTAAGCGGCAAACCACTTCCCGCATTTGCTACAGCAAGGCTAGATTGTGCATTGGCCATTGTAGTATTATCGGTTACTGTACCATAAGCCGTAGCGGCAGATACACCCGGATAAAGTCCCACCGGTGAGTCGGAATTTGCTACTGTATCATTTACGTTGATGGTAGCAGATCCAGTAACACTATGGTTATGTGCGGGTATATTTGAAGAGACTAAAGTAACGGTTTCTGAACCGCCCTTTTCACCCAAAGAATTACTACTTAAACCCGGTCCTTGTCCCCATCCGATGCCCGCTCTACCTTGAAAATCGGGTATGGCAAAAGTGGTTTGTCCGTTTCCGCCATAGGTAGTTCCCAATAAAGAAAACAAGGCTGTATTTGAAGCTATATTATAAATTGAGCCATTACAATATGCCCAATTTCGGGGTGCAAAGTTTCCGGCAAAATATCTAATTTCAGCAATGGTACCTTCCATATTATTTAAAGTTAATTTTAATAAATCTTGAAATATTCGGGTAAAACCTAGTTTCTACTAGGAAATATTCCTTCTAAACAAATGATGTAATTGATCACCGAATAAGGCATTCTATTTTGAACTGGAACTGAACTTCCGGTTACCCCCATTGTTAAATTATGTCTGAGTGGGGCAGAGCTAAATCCTCCGGTTGTTGCAAATCGCAAAGTAGAATTGTTGGCAAAATATTTTCCGGTAGGATCTGTACTGCTTCCATCATTGCCACTTACTAACATACTTACTCCACCACCAAAGGTGTGCACGTGAGCTGGAAGATTGGCTATAGTCAAGGTTTTTGTTTCTGTTCCCGCTTGCTGACCTAAAACATAATTTGATAAACCAGGTCCTTGTCCGGCACCAACAGGTATACGCCCCCTTAAATCGGGTAACGCAAATGTGGTTTGTCCATTACCACCATAAGTAGTACCAACTAATGAGAAGAGTGCAGTATAAGTAGCTATATCCAATAAAGTCCCATTACAAAAAGACCAATTGAGTGGTGCAAAATTTCCGCCAAATAAGCGTACTTCTGAAATGTATCCATCCATAGACTAGGAGTGTTTAAATAAGATTTATCTAAAAATAGGGGATTTTTTTAAATGATAGCAAATAAATAAATGTGATTTTTTTAAACGCAACTTCTATGCAGTAATTTAAAAGAGATTACCGTCAATCCATTTTAACACAAAAAAACTTTTAGTAATTGGGTTAGTTATACAGAGCTAATTACCTTTACCGTATGAAATTTATTCGTTTAGCTTTAGAGCTGCTGGCGTTGTATTTAATTTATAAATTCATTTTCGATTTCATCATACCGGTTGCCAAATCCACTAAACAGGTAAAAAAGCAGTTCGGTGACATGAATGCGCAAATGCAAGAAAATTTACGCCAACAACAAAATCAAGCGCAGGCAAATTCTACCACTCAAAAAGAACCGGTAAAAGCTTCATCCGTAAACAAAGATGATTATATCGATTTTGAAGAGATCAAATAATAACCCTAATTACAAATTACCATTGTAAAGTTTCTAGCCTTTCGGTACTCAACAGCAAATGTGTTTGTAAGCCTGCTTCTTGTGCACCTAAAATATTATTCTCCGAATCATCAATAAACAAGGTTTCGGATGCTTGTAATCCGGCATCGGCTAAAACTGCACGATAAGTTGCTGCATAAGGCTTGCGCTTTCCTATTAAATGAGAATAATATGCTTTTTCGAAATACACATTAAGATCTTTTATTCCGGTTTGCGCAGTAAAAGATTGTTGAAAGGCCCTCAAATGAATAGCGTTGGTATTGCTTAGTAAATATACCGGGTACTGCTTACTCAATGCTACCAACTTATTTAAACTATCCATTCTAAAAGTACCCAACATCGCATTCCAGGCATTTTCCATTTCTTGAATAGTAGTGCCCGGTTTGCAATAAGCTTGTAAAGTGGCATAAAAATCAGCGTCGGAAATGGTGCCGGTTTCTAACTTTTCAAACAAATCGTTTGATTTAAATTGCGAAAACAGTGCATCAAATTCTGCAACCCCTAATTGTGTAAACGCAGTAGATGTAGCTTGATAATCGATATCCAACAATACACCACCCAAATCGAAAATGATATTTTTAAATGCCTTCACTGTAGATAATTTCTCCAAAGCTAAAAGAAAACTATTGATGAAATATACAGCACAAAAAAAAGCAACCCTTTAATGGTTGCTTTTGAACTATTTGTTGACACTTGGGTTTTGTGTAGCGGCTTTACACTGCTGAAAATGTTGGTAATATTTAGGCTTTCCAACTGTAGCCATTAATGTTCCAATAGTGAGCGCTGCTGTTGTTATCAGCAAAATAAATCTTGATTTTCTGTTCATTGTTATGTTTTTTGTAGTTGAATTATTGTTGATGACACCCGCCATTAAATCTTTGTTGAAAGTTAGATTTGAAACTTGCAAACTCTTCATCGCTCATCGTTCTTATTTTATCTGCAAAGGCAAAACGCTGTGCACCCATCATTCGCGGGTGGCCATACCAGCCCATTCTTGCCCTACCAAAAGGTGTAAAAATGAATTTCAAAAGAAATACGAGTAATAATAATGGTCCTACAAAAAACACCAATGTGCCAATAAATACCCCGGCAATAATGGTTTTAAAAACTGATTTGTTCATGTTGTTGAAATTTTATTTTAAATAATGTTGTTGTTATTAAGGAAGACGAACGTTGTTACATTTTACTTTACTTTCTTTAAAAAAAACACCCATAAGTAATTTACTCATGGGTGTTTTTGAATTAAGATTGAAGTTTATTTACATCTACTTTTCCATTCGTTCTTAAATTGTGCTTTTTCTTCATCGGTCATTTGCATCCATTTTTCTTTAATTGCATTATTGGCAAAAGGAGGTAGATGTTTCGATTTATTACCAAAACCCATTCCGCCAAATAGAATTTTAGATAAGATAAGGATGCCCATTGCTTGCCAATAAGAAATGGATTTTACGCCAATTACTTCGGGCAATATGGCATTCCATAAAAACATTACTATTGCACCAACGCCCAAAATAAATATTGGAATCAATAATAAAAAAAAGGGTTTTCTATTTTTAAATGAACTTGGTGTATACATAGTTTGAAGTTTAATCGTTTAATGCTTGATACAAATGATACAATTTTTCACGTAAATGTTTTACTGCATAGCCTTTTCTACTTATTACAGTTTTTATATTAACCCCTTGTATATCGGCTATTTCTTGTAATGTTTTATCTTCTATTTCATTTAAAACAAATGCCTGTTGTTGATTTTCGGGTAATTCTTTTAACGCGGCTAACATTTCTTTCCAAAACAATTCTTTAAACAAAGCCAATTCAGGATCATTGCGGTCATCTATCAATAGCATTTCTTTTATGGAAAAATCACCCTCTTCATCTTCAGCAGTGAGTTGATCTAAAGACACCGGTTTCTTTTTTCGATATAAATCGGTAATCTTATTCCTAGCTACAAAGTATAACCAACCACTAATACTCTCTAATTCTTCAATGCTAGAAAGATTGCTAAATTGGTACCAAACATCTTGAAGGATGTCTTCTGCATCTTCTAAAGATTTTACCTTGGCTTTAATAAACGACAATAACTGTTGCCCATACTTTTTTACAGTTTGAGTAACAGTTGTTGATGGTGTTGTATTTGAAATGGGTAATGCCATCGAATGATTCATATCGTTGAAGACGAACGAAATGGAATTTTACTTTAAAATAAACATATTTATTTGGGAATATTTTTTAAGTTAGTATTCTTCCTAGCCGCTCTGTGGTTTTTTTTACCGCGGAGAAAAGGAGTAAATGGAGGAACGCTGAGGTTTAATTTAATCACTCTGCGAAAGCTCTGCGTCTCTGCTCCTCTGCGGTTTTATTTATTTTACCGCGGAGAAAAGGAGTAAATGGAGGAACGCTGAGGTTTATTTAATCACTCTGCGTAAACTCTGCGTCTCTGCTCCTCTGCGGTTT
>JBMOEQ010000052.1:0-15256 GCA_049314655.1 Ferruginibacter sp.
CACAATCTAATAATGCAACAGCTTGTTCTTTAGTAACTGTTGGGAAATCTTCGAGAAATGCATCTAAAGTAACTCCCGCTTCAAGATGATCAAACAACGATTCAACAGGCACTCGAGTACCTTTAAACACTGTTTGGCCCCCAAGAATTTCTTTATCGATTGTTATGAGGTCTCTTATATTCATATAATAAATTTACAAAAATTCTTTAAGAGTAACATTGTATTTATTTATGTTAAAACCATCTTTAACGAAACATTGCTTCTGCAATAGCTACACTTTCGGGCTTACCAACATCTACCCAATTATCCTGTGCTGCAGTATGATCGTAACCAACGATGCGGTTGTCTTTTGCTAAATCTAAATAGGTTTCTGTGAGAGAAAATTTACCGGTTTGATTAATTTTATTGAAGACAGCAGATTCAAAAACCACTACACAACTATATGCTTTGGCAAATAATGGATCATGTGGATGAACAATTTTTTCTTCCCCGGTTTGGGCATTGCGCCAACCACACAATTGCTGTTGATCATCCATTAAAAAATAACGAGATGTTTTTCTTTCAGATACAGCTAAAGTAATCAATGCTTTTTGCTGTTGATGATATTGTATCAATGCATGAATATCCAAATTGGTAAGTATATCGGCATTTAAAGTAAGAAAAGGTTCATCGGTTTGGAGCCAATGGCGAGCTTTTAATAAACCTCCTCCTGTTTCTAAAACCGCATCTCTTTCGTCGCTGATGGTAATATTACTTCCCCATCCTTTATTTACTTTAACCGCATCAATGATTTGATCAGCAAAATGATGCACATTAACCATCACTTCGGTTATACCATACTGTTGTAAGTACTCAATATTATGTTGTAATAAAGATTTGCCATTCACCATTGCCAATGCTTTAGGATGGTGATCGGTCCAAGGTTTAAAACGTGTACCCAATCCGGCTGCAAATATCATTGCTTTCATAAAACCAATTTAAAAATCTGAATTAAATATTTGTAGCAGTAAAATTAGTCGGGGAAATTTTGTTCCAAATGTTTTACTTCTAATTTAACGCCAAATTTATTCCGCAAATGTCGGGCTACTGCATCGGCAGCATATACACTTCGATGTTGTCCACCAGTACAACCAAAATTTATCATCAAACTTTCAAAACCGCGTTTGATATAATCTTCAACGGCAATGTCTACTATATTGTACACATTGTTTAAAAATTCGGGCATTTTGGTTTGTTGTTCTAAATAGTCTTTCACCGGTTTATCTCTACCTGTTTGTTGTTTGTATTCATCAATTCGCCCTGGATTTAAAATACCTCTACAATCAAAAACAAAACCGCCACCATTTTTTGTGTTGTCTTTCGGATAGCCGGTTTTAATAAATGAAAAGCTATTTACTTTAACCAACAAAGGCGTTTCAGGTGTTGCACGATGGGGTTCAAAACGAGCAATGATTTCGGGCGCAACAATCAAGTGTAGCAAACGTTCAAACTCCGGACAACTAATACCCACTTGTAAATGTTGCACAAACCATTGTATATTTTTCAATGCCAATGGAATACTCGTTAAAAAATGTGCTTTACGTTCAAACAAGCCTCTAAAACCATACGCACCCAATACTTGTAATAAGCGAATGAGTACATAGCCATTGTACTGACTTTCGAATCGTATTTTATCAATTGTTGAACCTACATTGTCTTGCACACAATCCATATAATAATGGAGTAATTTAATTTTCCATTCGTCGCTTAATTGTGCTCGGGCTTGCCATAATAAAGATGCTACATCGTATTGTAAAGCACCTTTCATGCCACCTTGAAAATCGATGAAAAACACTTCATCATTTTTCACCATCACGTTTCTACTTTGAAAATCGCGATACATGAAATACTTATGTTCAACATGACTTAAATAAGTTGCCAATGCATCAAAATCATCAATTAGTTTTTCTTTATCGTATGGAATTTTCAATGTATCTAAAAAGTAATATTTGAAATACAATAAATCGCTGATGATGGCTTGTTTTCCAAATTCTTTACTGGTGATGCATTTATTGTAATCTAAACCTTCATCGCCTTTAATTTGCAATTGAGCCAATGCTTTTAACGTTTTTTCAAAGAGATGATAAACCGCATCAGTATGTCCATTTTTTTCCAATCTATCCAATAAAGAAGTATTGCCTAAATCTTCTTGTATATAGATGGTTTGTTGGTCATTTACAGCAATCACTTCCGGAACAGGTGCATGCACTTGTTTAAAATGTTTGCTGAAATAGATGAAAGTTTCGTTTTCCTTTTGATTAATATTATAGGTAGCAATGAAATTACCTTTTGTGCTATTTATTCTGAAATAGATACGATCACTTCCACTTTGAGGAATTTTCTCAATAAGTGTTGGCGTTACTTGAAATTGTTTTTCAAATAAAGCTTGAATTGAGGACATTATTTTTTGCATATACAAAGTTGGCTATAGCATTTTAAGCAATATCATTAAATACATTATGCTATAAACCGTTTTATTTTATCTATTATTAATTGGGTTGCAGATGGAATACCTCGTTCAACATGAACATCTATCCATTCAAATATATTCGGATTGCTCATTAAAATTTTAAATTCAGTTTTTAAGTAATTGTTTACAGACTTATCAGCTGCATCCAATTCTTCCCATATTGATGTTCTGTTTTCTAAAACATATACTATATCTTCAAAATCTTGACTTGTTCTCCCATCATTTTTTCCCCTGCCTTTATGTGCTTCTAATTTAGTAGCAATAAAGTATGGTGCACTTAATATCATTATCTCACTGTTTTCGTCTAACGCACAATCAATAGCTTTTTCAAAACCATCAGGATACCAAATGTTTGCAAATCCAATTGAAGTGTCATTCGTTGGCATTATATCAACTATTATTCCTTGAATTGTATATCTGCATATTATGCCAGATTCAATATCATGTGAAAACCCAATTAATCTAAGTCTTTCTTCCAATTTAGCTCTGTCTCTATAATTTAAAATTTCAATGATTACATCTATATCATCAGTTGGCCTAACTTCAAACACTTGTCTATCTGGATATAAAGAGATAGTTGCTCCACCCACAAACACCACTTTTGCATTTAAGTTACTTAATGCATGCGCTACTGCCTTTAATCTTACAATGTTAGTATGATGCCCCAATCAAAATATTTTTTTTAAGTTCACTAACTGCATATTTAATTTCTCTTACTTTTCCAACCCTTATTACATCTACTAAAGATAATAACTTGTAATAGGTTTCGTCGGCTTCAACTGCTTCAACTTGTTTCACATAAAAAGGCTCTATTTTTAAACCTACAATCTTACCATTTACATCGGGCCAAACATAATCAACATCACTTACAAAATTTTTTTTCATAAATGGATGAGAATGTGCAGTAGCGATACCCCTAACCATAGCACCTGGTTCTTGAGGAAAAACATATCGAACCCCATGTTCTAAAAATTCCATTAAATTTTGGCGATTAATTTTTTTCTTGCTCGAATCAATAAGTTGAGCTATTCTACTTCTATTTAAAGACTCAGAAGTTTCAGAAATGCTAATACGCAATGCATGTGCAATCTCCACCAATTGCCAATTTTCACTATTCTTTGAAACAATCTTCAATAGAATAGCAACATCCTGCGGGCGCATGCCATTATGTTTCCTCATACAACAAATATAATTAAATTTCTCATTTCGCGATATGCGAATCAAGAAATTGTTTCAAACTTAACTAAGAATATTTGGCTACCACAATTTATTCATTAAAACCCAAAAAGGATGAGCACAGTAAATTACCATGCCCATCCTTCATTTATTCGCCCAAAATACATTTTGCTTTTTTACCATATTGTTTAGGTGCAGCACCATCCATTTGAACAATTTTTGGAATAAACATACCAATGGTATCCACCAAATCTTGTTGCCCTTGCATAACTGCATGGATATCTTTATAAGCAAATGGCGCTTCATCTAATCCACCACCAATTAAGGTAACTCCATGCTTTTTTAATTCGGCTTTCATGGCAGAAGCAGTGAAGGAGGCTTGCGCTTGCGTTCTGCTCATTGCTCTACCGGCACCATGACTGGCAGAATGAACAGCCGCTTCAACACCCTTGCCTTTTACAATGAAACCCGGAGCCGTCATACTTCCTGGTATGATACCCAACACATCTTTGCCAGCCGGAGTTGCACCTTTTCTATGCACAATTACTTCTTGATTATTGTACATTTCTTTCCATGCAAAATTGTGGTGGTTTTCTACCATGCGAATGGGTTTTTCTCCCAATTGTTTGGCAATTTTTTTATGGATTACATGATGACAAGCTGCAGCATAATCGCCAGCTAAATTCATAGCCAACCAATATTCTATACCCGCTTCTTCATCCAAATTAAGCCATGCTAAATTTGCAGCCTCGCCCGGAAGTTTCCTTTTCTCCTTTGCAATTTTGGTATAATACGCAGCAATATTTGCGCCCAATGCTCTTGATCCGGAATGGGTAAGTAAACCAACATATTCGCCCGGCTCTACACCCAATACCGCATCTTTTTCGGCAATTTGTACGATGCCAAATTCGGCAAAATGATTTCCCGAACCCGATGTACCCAATTGTTTCCAAACCCTTCCATGAAGTGGTTTCAACAGTGGCAATTGCTGAAATAAATTTTCTTCTAATACCGGATGATTGGCAGGTTTATCAAACATACCACCGCTTCCAAATAATGTATTTTCAGTTAAAAGGCGTTCCCACTTTTGATGTTGCTGCATCAATTGATTTGCTGGAATTGCAAAAACACTCAAGCACATTCTGCAACCAATATCTACACCAACACCATACGGAATTACTGCATTCTGTGTTGCCAATACTCCACCAATAGGTAATCCATAACCAGAATGTGCATCGGGCATCAATGCACCTGCAACTGCAATGGGTAGTTTTGCAGCCATGTACATTTGATGTAAAGCATTTTCCATGATACCTTCTTTTCCAAAAACTTCAAAATGGATACCGCTTGAATTTAAATCAATACGATCTGCATCTTTTACTTTTTGTGCAGAAAGCTGTGTAGCGATTGGTGCAAGTTGCGCATGCTCCAAATAAGCTTCGGGATTGGCCAAAATTGCGGCTAAAATTTCCACAGCTTTCTCTTTCGTTTCAAACTTAAATTCCTTTCCCATGATTTGCATGGCAATTGGAATTACAGGTGTTTGAGGATATCCGATAGCCCTTATTTCTTTTGCTTTTAATGATAATTTTTTCATGTCATTCATTTTTTAAGCATGCTTGAGTTATTATAATTGTTAACCCAAACATGCTTCTTTTAAAATTTCTCTTCTAAATCCCAACACAGGTTGTTTTGTTGTTTCAAAAACAGGTTCATCTGCGTGGGTAATTTCTGCCAAGGTCATAGGTACAGTAATGTTCCTTTTTAACTCTAAGTGATTGGCTAATGCCTGTGCTTTTTGTACAGTCAATTTACCAAATTCATAACAGGCAATTAATCTGCCTTTACGCAACAAAGCCGAATCAATTAATGATAATGCGCTATTGAAAGTGCATACCAACTGTACATTTAAACAATCGCTCAATAACCCATCACTGATGTTGAGTAAATTACTCACACTACTATTGCCATTTAATTTTCTATCCATGATGATGTTTTCTGCATCTTCAATTACTAAGATAGAATTGGGATTGTCCATCAATAAATCAATAAACTCGGGGTTCATCAAATTAGCGGCTACTGCAGGCGAAACAAACAACACTTTCTTTTTTAAACTACCGATAAGATAGCGTAAGTAAGTGGTTTTACCTGTTCCCGGTAAACCGTGCAGTAAGATGATACCTTTGTCGTTTTCACTACCTAAACGTTGTTGAATCAACGCATCCACGGCTTCAAAATCATCGTTATAATACAATGCTACATCTAATTTTGTAGGTTGAATAGGCAATGCTTTTAACTCTAATCCGGATACAGTTTGAGTAATGATATTGATTTCAAAATCTTGCGCCTTGGCCTCTACTTTAAAACCGGCCAATACGCTCACCATCTCCTCTACTTGTTGGCTTTGTTGCAGATCGTATAAAAACTCAACATAACTGATACCAACTTCAATCACTAAGCAAGTGTTCATTTGAAAGATGGTACGAGAAAATTCTTGTCTGCCTTCTTCCCAATTATAGGTATTGCGTTGATAGGTTTGCACCAATTGACTGGCACAACTTTCATTGATATACTGAAAAGCTTTTGCCGGATCTACATCATTCATAACAGAAATACTGGGCATTTTTTTAAATATACTTACATAAAAATGCCGGGTATCTATATAGTGATGGTCAAAGGATTGCGCTCCGGTTTGAAACGCTTTCGCTTTATTTTTTTTTGCTTGTATCGCTTGTAAGCCTTTACTATATAACACCTTTCCCAGATGCAATACTACAATGGCTACAACGACTAAAATAATAATTGCCATAACGGTTAATGTTAAATTCTTAAAAAATCAAGCTGTTGTTTTGAAACAACTTGAACGCATTTGCTCATGCTATATAACAAATAACGTTATTGAGCAAACGCATTAAATCTATCTATCTATTGAAGCACGGCATCATTGTTCTACGCTCATTTGATTTTGCAGATGAGATGCTAACTTCAGTTGAAGTACATAAGTTGGGAGGAAATGATTTGGAGATACGTTCCATAAAAAAGCCCCACAACTTAGGCGGGGCTTCAAATACAGCATATAGTATTGGTACTTATCTTGCGTAATGACATGCCCCGTAATACCGATCAAAGCCCTTGGCGATGAAACAGCTACTGGTTGAATTGCTGAGATGCATACGAGTCATGTTAAAATGTTTAATAATTAATTTTCGAGCACAAAGGTGACAATTTTTTTTTCACAGTACCAAAAAAAATTAAAAAATATTTTTGCAACCATAGGGTAAAGTTTACAAAAATGTATGCTATTGGATATTACGATGTTGTTGTTAAAACAGTTTCCTTTGTGCATCAAAATTGCTTAAAATAAATTGCCTTGCACCGTTTCTATAGGAAGATTCATGAATGCAAAACGATGTACAATTTTCCATGCTTTATCAGTTTGTTCGCGCTTAAGCAACAACATACTTTCGGCAATAAAACTGCTGTTGAAAGATTTGGTACTATATTTTTTCCATGCTGTTTCAAATTGTTGAGGGTTCATACGTCGTGCAATAGGAATATGTGGTTCCTGAATAAAATAAGGGGTATAATCGGGCGTTTTCATTAAGCGTGCTGCACTGCGTAATTTGTTTTGTAATTGTCGCAAACCCTCCGTAAAAGGTACATGTATAAATATCGTATGCGCAGGTAATGCTTCATAATTTTTGAAGTAAACCCGAAAAGGCGGAAATGCCATTGCCGTTAAATCCAATCGATGGATCAAGCGCTCTTCCATTTGCTGCCAAGTTTTAAAACGCACCAAGGTAAGGTTAACCCTATTGCCTAAATGAATGGTATCAAATTTTTCGCGAAACGATTGGCGTACTTGCAATACTTTATTTTCTAAGGCTTCGTGAGGCTGTAATACCAATATATATTCGGCCGTGTTTAACCAAGCTAAATGGGCAGATGTGGGTTGTTTTAAACGCATAATCATGTACATTTTATGGGTGAATAAAGCTGCTTAAACCGATAAAAAATATTTGTTCACACCGGTGCTTTGCAATTGTATTTAGCATAAATTTACTAAATATTTTAGCAAAAACAAATCATTTATTATATGGAAGTAGAAACATTTTTTACCAGTGGATATGGCGGCAGTAAGCAATTTAGTCAACAACAAGTACCTACCGCCAATGCTACCGGGTTTGGGGCGGCGGCCGATGATTATGCCGAAAGGGGCATTGATCTTAATGAACAATTGATTAGGAATAAGCCGGCCACATTTTTCATGCGGGTTAGCGGAAGAAGCATGATTAATGCAGGTATTGGTGATGGCGATATTGTAATTGTAGACCGCAGTTTAAAACCACAAAGCGGAAAAATCATCATTGCCGTATTGGATGGCGAAATGTTGATTAGGCGTTTAGAAATGGCGATGAACCGATTGCGTTTGGTTCCTGAAACATCCAAGTTGGCACCGATTGATATCAGTGAATTCAGCGATTTTAAAATATGGGGCGTAGTTACCTATGTAATTCGGCAGGTGTAATTGCTATACTGAAAAGATGATTCAAAAAATTACTTCGAACGATAAAAATGAAAAACATTCAGCCACTTATAATAGATCCACAAGATGTAATACCAAGCGGTGCGTTTTATCCAACTGTATTGATAATAACCATGGCTTTGCAGTATACGCTGTTTTTCGGTGCGCATAATGCCGGTGCTTGTAATAGAAGCATCGTGCAACCTGAAATCTGTAATTTCTATATCTACATGAATACCTTTTACACCATCCTCCTTAATGGTACGTAATACATAATCATAATCGGAAGAATACAAGTATTTTAAATTGTAGCCACCAATAGCTTTATTGCGTTTATTAGATATAAAAAATGCAGGGTGGCAAAGAAATGTGCCATGCGTAGAAAAAAGATACTTAGGAAAACCCACATGAAACAATTGCACTTTTTTTACCAATCCATCTTTCCATTTACAAAAATTGCCGTGGTAATAATCCAATCGTTCTTTTTCAATAATGGCTGCTAGTTTTTCTAACACCAAAGCATCATGGTACACATCATCCGAATTGAGTACATGAATATAATCGCCGGTAGCCATTTGTAATCCTTTATTAATGGCATCGTACATTCCGCTATCGCGTTCGCTGATCCAATGGGTAATAACAGTGGGATATTTTTTTAGCACGGCAACAGTATCATCGGTAGATCCTCCATCAACAACAATATATTCTACATGCGGATAGGTTTGTTGTTGCACACTTTTAATGGTAGCTTCAATCATATGTGCCCTATTGTAACAAACCGTAATCACCGAAAATTTTACAGGCTTCAGTTCAGTAGCCACAGCCGTAGTGGGTGTATTACCTACAACCATTTGCCGGATGAGCGAAAAATAACCCGACAAAAAAAATAAAATGCCCAATAATAGCATGCCTACTGTTGAAGCAACCATTAAAGTTGTCCACTGGCTATTGGGAATATACAATAATAGCGCAGTAGCCACCGCAACAAATAACAGAAACGCATACCTGAAAATACGCAGTTGATGCAACACGATGGGGGATTTTCTAAAACTATAGATCAATGTTAACGCCGCAGCACTTAAGGCCAATGCCGGAACAATAAAAGCCATTTGAATAGGTAATTCAAAAGGATACAATACCGCTAACCCAACTACGCCTGTTTGAATGGCATGAACGCCCAACACTTTATTGAGCTTGCCGGTACCCACTGCAGTAAAATAAAATGGCGCAGCAAAAGTGTTGAACAACCAACCGATGGTTACCCAAACAAAAGCCAATTGCAACAAGGGATTATAAGTACCTAAAAAATAATATCCTGCAAGCGGAGCAAGCAATAATGTAACAAATGCAGCAGGGAAAGCCAAGATGACTGTTTTCTCAAAAGCCGTACTGAGCAATGTTGCTGTAGTTCCGGTAGTAACACTTACTGCAGCTTTTGGAATAATAACCTGATTGGCATTCACCAACAAATTGCGCACTTGCAATACCACTTTATTGGCAATTTCGAATAGCGCAGTTGTGCTTAATCCAAAATGTTTGGTAATAAAGAATTTTATTAATGGATCAAAAAAAGCCGAAAGCAAGGATGCTGCCTGAAACTTGATGCCATATTGAAACAGTTTTATAAACCATTGGCGATGAAAAGAAAATGGGAATAAATGTAGTGTAAGTCCTTTTTGCTTTGCCACCAATGCCATTGCCACACACACCATTGTACTTTGTATTACCAATGCCCAAGCGAAACCTTCTATACCATATTGGGTAGCCAACAATATACCCGAAACTACCAGCAATGCATAACCGCCACTTTGAATCATATTTCTTACGGCATACTGCTCTGCAGCATCTAACAAACAAGTAAATACAGCACTGATATTATTGATGAAAATACTGGCTAAACACCAAGGCAATAATTTTCTAAAAAGTATAAGTTGATCGCCGGATAATAAAGATGCAGCAATGGTATCTACCGGATAATATAAAATCAACAACAAGGGTAAGGCAAGTAAGAAGTTTGATGCTTGTGCGGTTCCACTTACTGCTTGAATAGCAGTAGTATCTCCTGCTTTCTTCAATACCGGAACAAAATGCACCAACCCATTGCTAAAACCAAAATTACTTACTTGTCCTAATGCAGTTACAGCAATAGCCAACGACCATATGCCCATGGTATCTAAACCATAATGCCGAAGTATAAAACGATACAGTACAAACTGACAAGCGGCAATGAACAAATAGGCTAAGGTGATCCAGATAATATTTTTATGACTGGATACAAATTGGGCCGGATAAAATGAACGCGTTCTCAAGCAGTTATAATAAAATGATCAACACTAAAGGTAACAAACTCTACAACATGTGTAAATTAAACACTTTACTTATATATAAAGCTATTTATTACAATCTTTCTGTACCGTTAGAAATATGTACCGCATAGGTAGACAATTCTAATCCGGTAGCATTTTTATATTGCACCGATAAGGTATCAATAATAGATGCAACTGCATTTTCTTCAATAATATTTATGGTACAGCCTCCAAATCCTCCTCCCATCATTCTTGCGCCTAACACATTTGGATTACTTTTCACCGCATCTATTAAAAAATCCAATTCCGTACAACTTACTTCATACGCTTTACTTAATCCTTCATGGGTTTCGTACATACGCCTTCCTAATGCCACAATATCACCCTTTTCCAAATCATCGCAGCTATCTAATAAGCGTTGAATTTCTTCCACAATAAATCTACAACGATCATATACAACAGCATCTCTATGGGCTACCTGTTCGTTTAACATGGCCATACTAACATCCCGCAAACTTTGCACCGCCGGATATTTTTCTTTTACCCAAGCAACACCTTGCTCGCACTCCTGCCTACGTGTATTGTATGCCGATGATGCCAACGAATGTTTTACATTGGTATTAAAAAGTACCAATTTATAGCCGTCTAATTTCAAGGGTTCATAAGCATAGACTAAACTTCTACAATCAAGTTTAATTACATAATCTTTTTTTCCAAACATACTGGCAAACATATCCATGATGCCGCACATCAAACCTGAGTAGGTATGCTCGGCTTTTTGGGCAATTTGCACCATTTCTAATTTTCCAATTCCTAATTCAAACAATTCATTTAAGGCAAATACAGCTGCACATTCAACTGCCGCCGAAGAAGATAATCCTGCGCCTAAGGGTACATCGCCATCCAATACCAAATTAAATCCGCCGATAGCATATCCCCTGCTGATCAATTGATCTACTACTCCTAAAATATAGGTACTCCAATGTTTTTGTGGTTGCCGATCGGCTATTTGCACTGTAAATTTTTCTTGAAAAGAAACAGCATACAAGTGAATAGCATCATCGGCACGTTTTCCAATACCTACATAAATGGCTTTATCTATTGCAGCCGGCAATACAAAACCTTCATTGTAATCGGTATGTTCGCCAATGATATTGATGCGCCCCGGTGAACGCACGATGATCGGTTCTCCGGAAAAATGTTCGGCATATGTTTTTGAAATAGAAGCTAACATGAAAAAAATAGTATTAATGAATGAAAATTATAGGTGTATTACGGTTAATTATTGCAAGTATAGTTTGCTCAATGTATCGTATAATTTTAACCATTGGTTGGCATTGCCCTTCCAATCGAAAATAGATTCCCAAGTGCTTAAGGGCTCCCATATACAAGTGCCTTTTCCTTTACCATCGGGCAACTCAAAAGCAATTTTATTAACCTTGGCTTTTAATTGCGAGTATTCAACTACAATAACATCTTTGCCATAACGATGCACTAAATCTGTTAAATTATCTTGTAAATCGGCTGTATTGCTATGCCATTTAGGATAATACGATTCGCCAATAACATCAAAATGTACACCTCGTGCAAGCATGTTATCGAGAAAGAAAATGGATTCATGATTTTGTCCGCCTAAAGCAATATGCAACATTATTACCGCCTCGGGATGTACAGATTTTACTGCAGCCGTACCGGCTTTAAACAATTGTGCCAAGGTATTAAAATCGGCAACACTTCCATCGGGCCAAACAATACCATGATTGATTTCATTACCCACTTGAACCATATCGGGCAAGGTTCCCTGATCTTTTAATGCTTGCATAACTTGTTGGGTATAGGTATACAATGCATCGGCTAATGCTGCACCTTCTAAACCTTTCCATGCGGCAGGTTTAAATTGTTTACCCGGATCGGCCCAAAAATCGCTGTAATGAAAATCGAGCAACAATTTTAATCCGGCTGCTTTTACACGTTTAGCCATTGCCAACGTATTTTTTAAATCACAAAAACCTTTTGTTGGCGAATAACCATCGGCGTTAGCAGGGTCATTAAAAATGCGCAAGCGGATATAATTAAATCCATGCATTTTTAATAAAGTGATGGCATCTTCTTTCTTCCCATCTTCCGAAAACTGTATGCCCTTGGCTTCTAATTCGGGAAGAAAAGAAATATCGGCACCCATCATTTTTGTTGCTGAACGCGGCAATGCAGCCATGCCTTTTAATGCATATTTATCATTTACTTGAATGGCACTAACCAGTTTTGGATCTACGGTAATGATATCTGTAGCACCCGTCCATAAACCTGCAGCCTTTGCTTCAAATTTAATGATACTGGGTATAGTGCCCGATTGTACAATAACCTGACATTTTCCATTAAATGCATTACGTTGCCAAGCTCCATCTACACATTTATCGGGTTCATGACTACTTGGATCGCCATTACCTACTCCAATGATTTTGGCATTACCGCTGATAAAGAATTGAATGCGATTATCGGCATTGGGTACTTCTCTTCCTTCACGATCTATGATAGAAACATTTACTACCGAAACATCGGTTCCATCGGCAAGCATGGTAGTTTTATACGGTGTAATTACCACTTCGGCAGGCGTTCCGGTGGTTTCAACAGCAGCGGTTAAACGCTTTCCTTTTTTATACGCAATGGCTTCTAATTTACCTGGTGCATAAATAACTTCCCATTGTAAATGCCCATTGCGCGGCATGATTTTTTTTCCCAAACTTTTTCCATTGAGAAACAGTTCAACATCATCGGCATTGGTGTTTACCCAAACATCAATGGGCTGACCTTCTTTGCCTTGCCAATTCCAATGCGGACTAATATGCAGTACATCTTTATCCGTCCACCAACTTTGATAATAATAATAAATGTTTTTAGGAAAACCGCATACATCCATCACCCCAAAATGCGAATTGATATTGGGCCATTGATAAGGTGTAGGTTCGCCCCTGTAATCGAAACCGGTCCAAATGAAACCGCCTTGCCAATACGCATTTTCGGCAGCAGGTTTCCACCAATCTTCGGCTTTACTTGCCCACCATGGTGCCGTAATATCTTGATCGGGTACATAAGCCCTAATGGTATCTTTTGTATATTCTCCTCTGGTGGTAACTGTACTGCCCATCTCCGTACCAATAAGTGGTTGATTGGGATGATCGCGGTGATAATCGGCTACACCTAAATGGCGATAATTGAAACCTCGTACCGGAATCACTTCATTTACTCCATGAAATACATTTGCCAAATCGGCCGCATAGGTACTGGTTCGAGTGGGATCTAAAGTTTGTTGTGTTTTCAATAGCGTTTGCGCAATGCGTTTACCCGTAGTTGTTGTTTGTATCCAACCTTCTTCATTGCCAATTGACCATAAAAATACGGATGGATGATTGCGATCGCGTTTGATGAGCCGTTCAAATTGATGAAGATACTCGGTACTACTGTTTAATAAGCGTTGTTCATCTAACACCAACATACCCAAGCTATCGCAAGCATCTAACAATTCGGGTGTAGGAGCATTATGGCTGGTTCGATAAGCATTAGACCCCATATTCTTTAAGAGTTGAATACGGTAATACTGCATATAATCGGGTAATGCGGCGCCTAAACCGGCATGATCTTGATGATTATTGGTACCCTTTATTTTAATCGTTTTACCGTTTAATGAAAATCCATTTTTTGCATCAAACTGAAAAGTACGAATACCCATTCTATGCATTACCGTATCTATCGTTTTACCTTGTGTTTGAAGTACTACCACTACACGATATAGATATGGATCTTCGAGTGTCCATAAACGTGACTGTTGAAGTACAATAGATTGTTTGATGGCTACTTTGCCATTAATACCTATTGAAATGGGTGTAGGCGTAGATTTTTTCAAAAGTTTACCATTTCTATCCGTAAGATAAAAATAGGCATTACATGAAGAGCTTTCTAATCCGCTGTTTTCAATACTTGCTTCTACTTGTATCGTTGCTTGATTGCCTTTTACAGTTGCATAAGCAAAAACGCCATCTGTTTCGAAATGACAATTTTCCTTTTTCGTTAACCAAACATGCCTGTAAATACCGGCGCCTTCGTAAAACCATCCTTCATACTGACTAGCATCTACACGTACTGTAATAATATTATCTGCATTGTAATTTAAATAATCGGTGATATCATAAGTTGCGCCCAAATAGCCACTGAAATTATTACCTACAAAAAAACCATTTACCCAAATATTTGCATTTCTAAATATGCCATCAAAAGTTAATTGAAACCTACTCCCCGAATCTTTACGAGCAACGGTAAAATGTTTGCGGTACCAACCAATGCTGGTTTCGGGATATAAGCCACCTACAGGTTTATATCCATGCGATTGTACATCAAAATTGGCGGAGTACACAAAAGGTAATTCTACTGCCCAATCGTGCGGAAGGTTAACGGCTGTCCAATTTTTATCATCAAAATTATTAGCCAAAGCGGTGCCGGTTGTTAAACCCGATTTGGAAAAAATATTGGCGATACTGTAATTGAAATCTTTTTCGGCATTGGCTGCATGACCAAAATGAAACCTCCAATCGGTATCAATATTTAGTTTTTGTTGGGCCTTTAGTGTAGTAAAACAAAAAAAGAATAAGAGAGAAACAAATGTAAATGCAGGCGTGGAGAATCGCTTCATGGTGAAGGTAATTTAGATGCGTAATAAAATGCACAGCAATTTACTTCATTCGTAAG
>JBMOEQ010000053.1:0-14874 GCA_049314655.1 Ferruginibacter sp.
GCATTAGGATCGGGTTGCCATAAAATCATTCCGCTTGGGGCATTACCAACCGGGGTATTTACCATTCGGCCTAAGTGAATGATTACATTGGGCATTTGTAAATCGGCACTGGTTAATCCGGCTACATCTACACCGCCTTCCCAACTCATCCATTTTGAAACGTTTGTCATAATTTGATTGTTTTAATATTTCTAAAACTACTTTTTACCTTCAGCACCTACAATACCCTCACAAGGGTATTTATTCAATACTTACATTATTGTTATCTTTCAAAAAAATAATAATATGAAAATTGATGCGGCCCATTTTGAAGCCAATAGAATTGCTTGGAATCAACGTACTGCTGTTCATAAAACATCTTCTTTTTATGATTTAGAGGGCTTTAAGAAGGGATTAAACGTATTAAATGCTACTGAGTTAGAAGCATTGGGAGATGTTGCCGGAAAATCGCTCTTGCATCTACAATGTCATTTTGGATTAGATACCATGAGTTGGGAACGTTTAGGTGCAAAAGCAACGGGTGTTGATTTAAGCGAAGAGGCTATTCTCTTAGCCAATTCTATTAAAAATGAATTGCAATTAGAAGCCGAATTTATTTGCAGTAACGTATATGATATTATCGGTAATGAAAGCTTGCAAAAAAGGTATTCTGATGATGCCGGAAACTGGCAAGGCGCCGATATCGTATTTACTTCTTATGGTACAATTGGTTGGTTACCCGATTTAGATTTATGGGCAAAAGGCATAGCGCATTATTTAAAACCAGGGGGAACATTTTTTATTGCCGATTTTCATCCTGTATTGTGGATGATGGACGAATCTTTCCAATATATTAAGTACCCTTATTTTAACACCATTACTATTGAAGAAGAAAATGTAGGTACCTATACAGATCGTAATGCCGATATTAAAACAAAGGAATATAGTTGGAACCATCCTTTCACGGATATATTTACGGCATTAATCAATAATGGTATTCGCATTGAATCATTCAATGAGTATTCTTATTCGCATTACCCTTGTTTTAATGACCTCGAAAAAAAAGCAGATGGCAATTGGTATATTAAAAATATGGAAGAGAAAATGCCTATGATGTACGCTATAAAGGGAATTAAAATGTAATACGATTTTCTACCTTAAAATTTTTCAACTAAAGTAATATCGGTTTTAGATACAGGCAGAATGTTATATCTTCGTTTAAACAATTTTCTTACCAATTATACCTCCTTCCATGCTACCAAAATATAAAAGAATACTGCTTAAACTTTCGGGTGAATCCTTAATGGGCGATAAAAATTTTGGCCTTGATAGTGATGTTATTGCCCGCTATGCGCAAGACATCAAATCTATAACAGAGTTGGGTGTTCAAGTTGCCATTGTAATTGGAGGTGGAAATATTTATAGAGGGATGAATGAAGCCGAAACAGGCATTGAAAGAGCGCAGGGTGATTATATGGGCATGTTAGCAACCGTTATTAATGGTATGGCTGTACAAAGTGGATTAGAGAAGGCAGGCGTTTACACCCGTTTACAAAGCGCTATTAAAATGGAACAAGTAGCCGAGCCTTATATTCGTCGTAGAGCAATGCGACATTTAGAAAAAGGTCGTGTAGTTATTTTTGGTGCCGGAACCGGAAATCCTTATTTCACAACAGATACTGCCGGTTCATTAAGAGCCATTGAAATAAAAGCTGAAGTAATTTTAAAAGGAACACGTGTGGATGGTATTTACTCTGCCGATCCCGAGAAAGATCCTACAGCTACAAAATATGGCCATATTACGTTTAGCGAATGCATTAGCAAAAACCTAAAAGTAATGGATATGACGGCTTTTACTTTGTGTATGGAAAACGAATTGCCCATTATTGTTTTTGATATGAACGAACCTGGAAATTTATTAAAAGTGGTTACCGGAGAAAAAGTGGGCACATTGGTAAGAGGTTAATCAAATTACTCTATAATAAAATGGCTTCCCTATACGGAAGCCATTTTTATTTTACCCTGTCCTGTGCAAAAAAAGAAAAGTAATTATAAAGTTTGCAATAATTGTAATACGCCAGATAAGTTACTCATTGTAGGATTAATAGAAACAGATAATATGCCATTGGCATTTCCTGCAATGGTATAATTTTCGGCACCTACATAATATTCATTGCCTTGTTTGCTTAACACAATGAGTTTAACCGTTTGGCCTGTGGGTACATTGCTACTAACGAATTTTTTTAAAGATCGTTCGCCCACCATTGGCATCACAGCATTGATCGAATTATAAACTAAGTATGCAGTAGTATTTGCATTGGTAAAGTTTGCAGGTAATGTAACCTGAATGGCAACGGTATTGGAACTAGATTGCACCAACATATTTACATTTGCCCATCCCATTTTATTCGAATACCATTGATAATTTAAATTGGTATAAGTTGCAATATTATAAACCGAATCGGTATTGGCTATCCAGTTTGGAAAACCGGAGGTATTGGTATTATTGTTAAAATACAATTGAACCGGTTGTTGTGGTGTACTATCGGCAAAACTTATCATGGCCGCTCCACCCTGACGAAATGAAACGTTGTTTCCATTTGTGCTAAATTGGGCATACACCAATCCTTCAGTTGCTAACAATACAGTATTATTTGAAGAGGGCATATTGGCCCTAATCATATCGCCTTTCTTTTTAATCAATAAACTATTCACTTTAATTGATCCGGTATTGATGGGGCTGCCACTTGCATCTACAAAAGAACTTTGATTAAAAGCGAATTTTAATCCGGATGCTGCATTTAAAGTGGTTATTGCGCCTGAAGTAAACGCAATACTATCTGAAACAAAAGGTATTTGTATTGCATTGCGTAATGCTTGAACGGGCATTGTTGCAGTAATTGCATTCACCCATGTAGTATCTTGATTGATGGGTTGAATTGCATCGGGTATAAAAATATCGGTGTCTTTTTTACAAGCCGAAAAACTTGTCATGAATAACACACTATATACAATGATTTTTTTCATGTTGTTGTTAAAATCTAATGATGCTTTAAATTGCATTTTTGTTGCCTACTACCACAAATCATATCTTAATCCAACCCTTAAACCTAGGGTGCTAAATTTTTCACGGAGGGTTAGCAACTCTTTACTCATCGGAGAAAAATTATACCTGATATAAGGTTCGGCCAATATTTGTAAATTATTATTAATTCTATAATACAATGAAACGGCACCGGTGAAGCCAACGCCTAAATTCGTTTTGTATTGGTACAACGAACTGCCTTTTCCGGTAGTGATGCTTACGGGCCTATAGCTGGTATCTAAAACATCGCCTCTTTGCCAACTATAAGCATTAATAATAGCACCTGCATTAAAATTGGCGTGAAATTTCCCAAACCCTAATTCATACCCAAGTAGTAAAGGCACATCTATAGTTTTATATCTATTATAGGTTGTTTTATATCGTGTGCCGGTAACCGTTGTGCTTCCTGTTGTATCTCCGGTGTTGGGGTCAATCGTGTAGTTCACTTGAATCCAATTGTTTTTTACAAAACGAAACTGTTCATTAATTTGACTAAAATTTAATCCTGTTCTAAAGCTTACTCCATTTTCAAATACTCGGGTAAATCTAAATCCGGCACTATATGCTGATAAAAATCGAGTACTTTCTTTACGCTTTTGCAAGTAAACAGAGTTGGGTGTGTCGGCATATTTTTTTGTTGCATAATCAATGCTTGCATACCATTCAAAATATTTCTTATTGCCGGCAGCATCTTTTTCTAATGAAGGGCATCCGGGTAAATTGAGTTTCAGTGTTCCCGGAGTTAATCCCGTATTCATTTTGTTTGATTGAACACTTAAAAAATTAATAGGTAGTGTAACTTTTTGTGCAGTTTCATTTGATGCAGTTTTTGGGTTGTTAGAAGAACTTGCTGCATTGGATACATCATCTATAGTTCCGTTATCTTGTTGAATATTTAATTGCTTTTTGGATATTGTATTACGGCGAGAAGATAACTTTAGCGTAACATCATTTTTGTCTTTTAATGGTACATTGTTAGTGGTAGAAATAGTTTTAGCATTTGAGTACAAGGATGTTGTAGCATTGGCATTTTTGCTGTTTGATAAACTGTTTTGTTGAAGTGCCGTTGTTGTTGCTTGATTTGTTTTTGTTGTTGAATTTGATGTAGATGTAGTTTGGGCAGCTTGAGTTAATGTATTATGGGTTGTATTGTTTTCTTCAATTGAAGCTGTGTTTGTTGACGAATTTATTTTGTTTGAAGAAATGGATGGTGGATTAGAGGTATTGCTTTTGTTCATAAGAAAAAAAGTTGCCGTAGCTATGCTGATTAAACTAAAGCCTAGTATCATTAAGCTATTTGTAGACCACCACCAAAACCTACGTGGTTTGTTTCTTTCTCTTGCTTTTTGGATATTATTCCAAGCATCTGCCGGAAGATCGGGGGCATAATCTTCCAATTGCTTTTTAATATAATCGTCTAGTTTATAAAAATCGCTCATACCTCAGTTTTTTGAAGTGCAATAATTTGTTTTTGTAACATGTTTCGGGCTTTTACCAATTGACTTCTGCTAGTGCTTGGTTGAATATTTAGCATGTCTGCAATTTCATCATGTTGAAAGCCTTCCATTACATAGAGATTAAAAATCATTCTATAACCATCGGGTAGATGATGAATGAGTGATAAAATCTCTTTATAGTTCAGTTGATTGAATGCGCCGGCGTCGGTACTTGGAGCATCAAAACCGGCGTTATCAAAACCATTGATTTCTTTATCGTATCGGGCAACCGTATATTTTTTCAATGCGGTATTTACTACTATTCGTCTAATCCATCCTTCAAAAGAACCTTCGAATTTAAACTGGTGCAGTTTGTCGAAAATTTTAATAAAGGCATCTTGTAAAATATCTTGCGCATCGGCTGCATTACGGGCATACCGATGACACACCCCTAACATCCTGCTTCCGTATTGTTCGAAGAGGATTTTTTGAGCTGCGGCATCTTCCTGTAAACAGGCTTTTATAAGTTGCGCTTCTGTCAATCAGCTAATATTTTCATGCTTGTTGAGTGATGATGCTTTCAGTTGAAAATTTGCTGCCTATAATTAATTTATTTTTTCAATTATTGAGTGCAAAATTCTTCTTCTTAAATTTAACCGAAAATGGGTACATTTCATATTAAAATGGGCATTAGTTATGGAAATGAACGAATTGGAAGACGATACCAACGAGCTTACCCGTTTAAAAGCGCTAAATAGCAGCTTAAAAGCACGTATAATGGAGTTTGAAACCATTGTGCTTGCTAAGGATGCCGAAATCGCTTTATTGCAAACTCAAATTGCGGAGGCAACAGTTGGATTAAGTAATGAATCCAATATTTTAGACGAAAAAGATCGGTTAGAAAATAGGGTTCATGATTTAAGCCATCAAGCAAGTGCTGCAAAAGCTATTTTAGCCGAATCTGTTCAAGTCAATTTTGGACATTCAGTTGCCTCTACAGATATTGATCAATTGCAACAAAATCTTTCTACTATGCAGGTTGAATTGCAACAATTACAATTGCAATTACAAGACGTATCACAACAAAATTTGATATTACAGCAACAAACAGTTCGGTTGGCCGCTTTAGAAATATTACAGGATAGTGCAAGCGGAGATTTGTCCATTCCTTGATAAAAATTTACATTGGCATAAAATAAAGGAACAAACATTTGCAAAGCTCCATCAAAATCTTTACTTTGAAGGTCTAAACTCAACTATTATGAATCTGATTGAACGTGTTAAAAACATGCTGCTTACGCCCAAAACAGAATGGGAAGTTGTAAGTGGCGAATCTGCAACAGCAGCGTCTTTACTTACCAGTTATGTATTGCCATTAGCAATTGTATCTGCAATTGGTCCGGTATTGGGAGGATTTTTATTTCCTATTCTGTCAATGAAATTTGTATTGGCCTCTGCAGCCGTTGGATTAATTGTAACGATTGCTGTATTTTATTTATCGGCATATATTGTTGACATGTTGGCGCCAAGTTTTGGATCAGTAAAAGACTTGAATCGCTCGGCACAATTGGTAGCTTATTCAAGTACACCCTCTTACATTGCCGGTTTGCTTTCTTTCATTCCTATTTTAGGAGGAATAATTGCTTTGGGAGGATGGGTATACTCTATTTATGTAATGTTTTTGGGCATAGGGCCAATGAAGAAAACATTGGAAGATAAAAAGGTTGTTTATCTGTTGGTAATTTACCTAGTGATGATTGCTATTTTCTTTATTCTTACTGCGGTATTATCTGCAGTACTTATTACTTCATTAATGGGTGGCATTGCTGCTACAGCTCTATAATCAAGAATATTTTAATGTAAAAAGAGCATCCTTTAAAGGGTGCTCTTTTTTTATAAAGGATTTTTAAAGGCATAAAAAAAGCCGAAGTAAAACTTCAGCCTTCAGTATTTTTTAGTCCTTCTTTTTAGGCGCTACATTTTTTTTAGCAGGTTTTGCCGGTCTTGTTTTACCAAAAGAACCTTTAGTGATTTTTCCTTTTTTTGTTTTGATGTCTCCACGTCCCATAGTATATATTTTTAAATTGATTGAAGGTTAAAAAAAGCAAGGCATTGTAGTGCCTTGCTTTTTAATGTTGTTGAACAAACATTACAATTTGGCAGAAAGTTCTTTACCAGCTTTGAATTTTGCAACTTTTTTCGCTTTGATTTTAATCACAGCGCCAGTTTGTGGGTTACGACCGTTACGAGCAGCTCTTTTAGATACAGAAAAAGTACCGAAACCAACTAAGGTTACTTTACCATTTCCTTTTAAAGTTTTAGTTACTGCTTCTACAAAAGAATCTAAAGCACCGTTTGCTTGAGTTTTTGTAAGACCAGCATCGTCAGCAATTTTCGCGATTAATTCAGCTTTGTTCATAATAAAAAATTTGAAATGTTTTAAGTGGAACAAATATAGACGGTTTTTAATTTCAACAAAATTATTTCTTCAAAAAAATTTTGTTACTAAAATCGCTGTAATCCGCAAGGAATAAGCATTTGTAACAGATTTGCTACATTTTTATGAGGTGCCAAAATAGCGTTAAATTTTGCTAAACCCTTGATGGTAAAGGATTTCGGCGTGTTTCGGCTGCAAATCCGCATGGGTAAAGGGTTTGCGCTTAATAAAAAAATCAATTTGCAAAACAAAATTGAAAATATTTTCTTTTGCACATTTAGTGAATAACTTTCATTACCGAACGGAATGCAATGAAATTATCGCCCCATTTTTTAAAGCCTTTATCTCTCATTGATGGTGCGAAATTTTCTATATATCTGTTGTAATGGGCTTTGCTTTCGGCATGGTATTGCGCTGCAAATGTTGGCCCTTCTGTTTCATCTACTTCTAATAATTGAACAAAAGTGCAATGCGTAAAACAGCCGGTTGCAATTACTTCTGGAATATGTTCGGTTTTCATCCATTCTAACCAAGCCGTTGCAATTTGGTTACTTACTTTTATGGTTACATTGTAGATGATCATTGGGAGTGATATTAAGGTATATAAAGTTAATAAGGTTTATAAAGGTTCTAAAGAAATTAGAGAGGTCATCTAAACTTCTAAACATAAGTTTATAAGGTTTATAAAGAATAAAAAGTGGTTCACATCTAAACCCTAAACTTCTAAACTTAAGATTATAGGGATTATAAAGATTCTAAAGTTTATAGGGTAGTTCATCTAAACGTTCAACAATCGTTCAACAATTGTACTTCTATTTTTCTTTCAATTCTAAATAAACAGGACAATGATCGCTGTGTTTTACATCCGGAAAAATATCAGCGTCAATGATTTTAGATTGCAGCGGTTCTGTTACGCAGATATAATCAATTCTCCAACCTTTATTATTTAATCGTACACTTGGAAAACGTTGACTCCACCAGCTATACCGATGCGGTTCGGTATGTATTTCTCTAAAACTATCTACCCATCCACTTTGTAAAAAATTGGTCATCCACTCGCGTTCTTCCGGCAAAAATCCACTGCTGTTTTTATTACCCTTTGGATCGTGAATATCTATAGCTTCATGGGCAATATTATAATCGCCACATAGTATAATATTGGTATGTTTTTTCTTTAATTCATTAAGATAAGTTTGCATTTCATTGAGCCAAACATATTTAAATTGTTGACGTTCATCGCCACTTGTACCTGAAGGAAAATATGCATTGATTAATCGAATATTACCAAAATCGGCCTGAATCACTCTTCCTTCAAAATCGCTTTCGTGATGGCCATTTCCTGTAATGATATTGGTGGGTTTTATTTTAGAAAAAATAGCAACGCCACTATATCCTTTTTTATTGGCACTAAACCAATGGTGATGATAGCCCAACGCATCTAATGCTTTAGTATCCACATCATGTTCTGTAGCTTTGGTTTCTTGTAAGCAAATGATATCTGCAGGATTTGTTTTCAGCCAATCGATAAAACCTTTTTTGATAGCTGCTCTAATACCGTTTACATTATAGGAAATGATGCGCATGATTTTTATTTGCAAAATACAGATTGTAGTGGAATGACACGATATTTCTATTTTAATACACTGTCATTAGTCAAAATATTTCTACTTTCACCTTTCGTCATGCAAACTTATCCCGATTTTGAAACCTATTATAAAGAACAGGTAGAGCCACATCTTCCTGAAATTCATGCGCAACATGATGATGTAAACAATTGGGGTATTGCAGCAATGGTTACCGGCAGTTTTTGTGTTTTCTTTTTGTTTGCTTTGATGTCGGGGCATTTTCAACATTTAGGTTGGTCATCATTAACCATCGGTATCATTTTTACAATTTTCAGTATTTATAAATACACGGCAAATAAAGACCAGTATGATGCTGCATTTAAAAACAAAATTATTGCAGGCATATTTAATTTTTTACATCCCGGGTTAACCTATTTGCCCGATGAAAAAGTGCCATCTAATTTCTATAAAGCCAGTAGTTTATTTAGAAACCGGCATGTTTATTATGATGGCAGTGATTTTGTTTCGGGCGTTTATAAAGGTGTTAACTTTCAATGTTCAGATATTCATGCACAATCCGAAAATCATAAAGGCAATACAAGTACCGTTTTTAAAGGATTGTTTTTTGTAGCAGATGTAAATCCGTTTTATACAGGAGGCACTTATATTTGGCCAAAAGCCGATGAACAACTTCCAACAAGTTTAGCCGATGAACAGTATCGTTTATATCCCATGCCTCCGGTTTATAAAATTACCATTGGCGATATTGAATCGGAAAAAAAATACAGTGTATACAGTACCGATCCTTACGATGGAGGTGCTGTTTTGCAACATGGAATTTTATCCGCCTTAAATGAATTCAGTGATACCATTGGAAGAGAAGTACGCTTATCCATTGTAGCCGGAAAGTGTTATGTATCCATAGCCATTGAGGAAGATTTGTTTGAATCTACTAAAGATCCTGCCAATCCTGAAGCAGTAAAACAATACTTTTTTTCGGCACTACTTATTTTGAGTATCATCAATCAACTCAAATTAAATATGCTTCAATAAATAATACAGTACTGTTACGCATATTCTAAAATAGGGCGCAACCAACGTTCTGCATCTTCTATACTCATGCCTTTTCTACGAGCATAATCTTGCACCTGATCGCGTTCTATTTTACCAATTCCAAAATATTTACTTTCGGGATGTGCAAAATACCAGCCGCAAACCGATGATGCCGGATACATGGCTAAGGATTCGGTAAGCGTAATGCCGGTTGCCGATTCGCCACCGAGTAAATCGAATAATTTATATTTTTCGGTATGATCGGGACAAGCAGGATAGCCCGGAGCTGGACGAATACCTTGATAGGATTCTTTAATTAAATCTTCATTGCTCAGATTTTCCTCTTCAACAAAACCCCAATAATTTGTTCTGGTTGCTTTATGTAAATATTCTGCAAATGCTTCTGCCAAACGATCGGCTAATGCTTGTAGCATAATTTTATTATAATCATCATGCTGTGCTTCGAAGTTTTTGATGTGCGGTTCGATGCCGGTAATGGTTACCGAAAATGCGCCGATATAATCTGTATTTTCTTTAGAAGGATTGATAAAATCGGCTAGAGAAAGATTGGGTTGATTAGCAGCTTTTTGAATTTGTTGTCTTAAAAATTCTAACTGCACTTTACCTGAAGCAGTGGTTACTTCAACAGTATCTGCAGCTACTTTTGTTGCCGGCCAAAAACCAACGGCACCTTTCGGCACAAGCCAATTTTCATCAATAATTTGTTTCAATAATTTTTGTGCATCGGCATATAATTTTGTTGCGGCATCTCCAATAATTTCATCGCTTAAAATTTGTGGAAACTTACCATGCATTTCCCAAGCAATGAAGAAGGGTTGCCAATCGATATATTCGGCTATTTGAGCTATGGATACATCATTAATTGCTTTTGCCCCGGTAAATTGTGGTGCTTTTGCTTGATAATTTTCCCAATTAATAACGGCGCCATTTTTTTGAGCGGCTGCAAAGGGGAGATATTGTTTAACCGATTTTTTGTTTCCAAATTCGGCCCTTAGTTTTTGGTATTCGCCATCGATATCAGTTAAGAAACCTGGTTTTTGATCTTTACTCAATAAGCTACCGGCTACGGTTACACTTCTGCTGGCATCTAAAACATGGATAACGCCTTTGTCGTATTCTTGTGCAATTTTAACGGCAGTGTGCATACGTGAAGTGGTAGCGCCACCAATGAGCAAAGGAATGTCCATATCTAAACGCTTCATTTCTTTAGCAATATGTACCATTTCATCTAAAGACGGCGTAATTAATCCACTTAAACCAATGATGTCTACTTGATTTTTTTTGGCTTCCGATAAAATTTTATCTGCCGATACCATTACACCAAGGTCAATAATATCGTAACCATTACAACCTAAAACAACGCCAACAATATTTTTACCAATATCGTGTACATCGCCTTTTACAGTTGCCAATAATATTTTTGCAGCACCTGCAGTGTCGCCCGATTCGGCGGTTCCTGCATTCAATCGGTCTAGTTTTTCTTGTTCAATAAATGGTGTAAGTACGGCTACGGCTTTTTTCATCACCCTTGCACTTTTTACAACTTGGGGTAAAAACATTTTACCTGCACCAAATAAATCGCCAACGATATTCATACCGTCCATGAGTGGCCCTTCGATAACATCGAGCGGACGAGCATATTGTTGTCGGGCTTCTTCAGTATCGGCATCAATATAATCGGTAATGCCATTGATGAGTGCGTGGGCTAATCTTTTTTGTACCGGTTCGTTGCGCCATTTTTCATCTTTAATTTCAACTTTACCTTTTGCTTTAACCGTTTCGGCATGGTTGATTAAAGCTTCTGTAGCTTCGTTATTATCATTGTTTTTATTGAGTAAAACATCTTCGCACAACTGACGTAAAGTAGGTTCAATTTCATCGTATACCACCAATTGTCCGGCGTTAACGATGCCCATATCCATGCCTGCTTTAATGGCATGAAAAAGAAATACGCTATGGATGGCTTCACGCACATGGTCGTTGCCTCTGAAGGAAAACGATACATTGCTTACACCACCACTTACTTTAGCTAGTGGCATACGTTTTTTAATTTCACGAGTAGCTTCTATGAAATCTACTGCATAATTATTGTGCTCTTCAATACCTGTAGCTACGGCAAAAATATTAGGATCAAAGATGATGTCTTCGGGATGGTAGCCAACATGTTCGGTTAAAATTTTATAAGCTCTAGAACAAATTTCAATTTTACGTTCTTTGGTATCTGCTTGTCCTACTTCGTCAAATGCCATTACAATTACTGCCGCTCCATAACTTTTACAAATGAAAGCTTGTTCAATAAATTTTGCTTCTCCTTCTTTCATGGAGATGGAGTTAACAATACATTTTCCTTGAACGCATTTTAATCCGGCTTCAATGATTTCGAACTTTGAGGAGTCGATCATGATGGGGATTTTGGCAATATCGGGTTCGGCTTGTAATAAATTAAGGTAAGTGGTCATTGCCTGAACGCCTTCGAGGAGGGCATCATCCATGTTTACGTCTAACACTTGCGCGCCGTTTTCAACTTGTTGGCGAGCAACACTTAAAGCTTCTTCATATAAGCCATCTTTAATGAGGCGAGCAAACTTTTTACTTCCGGTTACATTGGTACGTTCGCCTACGTTTACGAAATTGGTTTCTGGGCGAATAATTAAGGGTTCTAAACCACTTAAACGGAGATAAGGTTTTATATGTATAGTATCGTTCATTAGAATTGATTAATAGTTATTGCAAACCAGTGGCTATTGAAATAGTTGTAATCAATATTACACACGGGTTTACGATGGCAGCAAAATTAATCAAAACCCACTAAAAATGGGCATAATTATGGATTTGGAAAAAGAGCAGCTATTCTATTTCGGGTTTAGCAATGGTGAAATGAAAAGTACTTCCCTTTTGAGGGGTAGATTCAAGCCAAATTTTTCCGCGATGTTGTTCAACAATTTTTTTGCAAAGGGCAAGTCCTATGCCATTTCCTTGTTGTTCTTCATGGCTGTGTAAACGTTGGAAAATGATAAAAATTTTATCAAAATATTGAGATTGAATTCCAACCCCATTATCTTGAATAGAGAATTTCCAGAACAGGTTATTTTCTGAAAAGCTGAGTTCAATTTCGGGGGGAATATCTTTTTGATTATACTTTAAAGCATTACCAATAAGGTTGTAGAATAATTGTTGAATTAATGCTTTAGTGCCAATAATTTTTGGTAAATGCCCAAATGAAATTACTGCTTTCTTTTCTTCAATAATTTTTTGATATAGATTATTGATTACTTGAAGAAGAAGGTTAAGATCAATGGTTTCGGTTTCGGTTTCGGTTTCAGTTTTACCTACTCTTGAATATTCTAGTAAATCGAGAATGATTTGACGCATCCTTAAAGCACCATCAACTGCAATATGTATGAAGTTTTTACCGGTTTCATCGAGTTGGTTAGCGTATTTATTTTCCAGTAAGGTTAAAAAGCTACTCACCATTCTTAACGGTTCTTGAAGATCGTGAGACGCTACATAGGCAAACTGTTCTAATTCTTTATTGCTAATTTCTAATTGCTTGGCTTTGTCTTCTAGGGTTAAGTTTAATTCGCCTAATTTGTTTTCAGCATTTTTACGTTTTGTAATATTTTTAGCTACTGCAAAAACAACGCTTTCTTCTAAAACCGTTACAGATGTCCATGCCAGCCAAACAATAACCCCATTTTTCGTAATATATCTATTTTCGAAGTAAATGGTTTTGATGCCGGCGGCAGATTCGTCTAATACGATATTGGTTGCGTTTCGATCATCGGGGTGAATAAACTCTATTATGGGTATAGAAAGAATTTCGGATTCTGTGTATCCAATTAAATTAGAAAATGCAGGATTTATTTTTTTAAAATAACCATCTGTACCTGCAATACATAATACATCGGGTGTCATCTCAAAGAAATGTCTTAAATCTTCTTCTGCAATTTTTCGTTTTATTTCAATGCCCATTTTAGAGCTTAAACTGCTAAATATTTCTATAAAAGTAGATTTGTCGTTTTGTTCATGAGTTGAATAGAAAACAAAATATCCTGTAGATTTTTCGTTTACAATAATTGGTATGGCAATACCATATTTTAAATTAGCGGATAAAAGATGAGGGGTAAAAAAGAAAAGTTGATGGGCGGGTTTATTTACATCCCAATATAAAATTTTATTGTTTTTCCAATGATCATTATCAAAACGATTGAGGTCGTTTGTAATTGATTTTGCGTGTTCACTGAAAATGTCTGTTTGTGCATCGTCATCTTGCCATTGTTTAATAAGATTTAATTTACTTTCATCAAGGTGATTAATCCATGCTTCTGCGTAATTGAACTGAAATTTATTACTGAAAAATGCCAATAATTCTTTTAACGATTCGTTTAAATAGGTATTTTTATTCATCACACCACTTACAATATCCATCATGTCGGTTTGTATTTCCCATTCTTTACGTGCAGTGATATTGCGTAACATAAATACCCAATGCAAAGTGTTGGTGTCATTATCTATTACCGGAAATAGATTGATTTCATTCCAAAAGTGAGCGCCATTTTTTTTATAACAAATCAATTCAACAGCGCATTTATTTTTTGTTTTAATGGCTTGTTGAAGCAAATTCAATCCTTTTTTGTCGGTAAGTGCACCAAATAGTTGAGCTGGTGATTGGTCAATGATATCAGTTTCGTTGAAACCCGTAAGATTTTCGAATGCATTGTTAATATATCGGGTTACTAATTGGTCAAACATATACGATCCTCCCGAAGTAATTAAAACGGCATCGTTGGTGTTGGTAACCACCAATTCAATTAATTTCAACCAAGTTTCACGTTTTTTTGATTCCGTAATATCTTGAATGGTGCCAAATAATTTTACGGTTTTATGGTATATATGAACCGGTTTACAAGTAATTCTAATCCATCTGGTATAACTTGACATTTTTTCGAGTTCTAATTCTAAATCAAAAATGTCGCCAGCGGTTAATGCTTTTTGTATGGAATACCGCAATGCATTTGCGGCTTCAGCTTCAAACGTATTAATGAGGTGATCGAATGTTGTGTGTACCGCTTTCTCTATTCCTAAAATTGCACACATTTCATCAGAGTAACTTAATGCTTGTGTTATGGCATCATATTCCCAGCCACCCACTTGAATGGTTTCTTGAGAATTATACAAAAAGTTGCGATACTTTTTATTTTCAGTGAGGTCTCTTATAGAAGTTAATTTAAACTTATTACTGTCTTCGTACTCTAATAATTCTGCACTAGCAAAAATATCAATGGGTGTACCATCTTT
>JBMOEQ010000054.1:0-14859 GCA_049314655.1 Ferruginibacter sp.
TTTTCCTCCATTGCCAGGGATGTACAACGTTTTTATGATACCGCCACGGGTGCCAATAAAGGCGGCTATAAGCAATGGAAAAGATGGGAGTGGTTTGCACAGCATCATTTAGATAACCAGGGCAGACTGGCTCAATATGGCACGCTTAATAAGCAAGCTGCAATTGAAATGCAACGACAAGAAGCAGCGCGTGGAGGAACTTCGTATACCGGTAATTGGCAAAGCATTGGCCATACAACAATTTCGGGCAACACAATGGCAAAGCAAGGAAGGGTAAACTGCATTGCATTTGATCCGGTAAATAGTGCTATCATGTATGCTGGATCGTGTGGTGGAGGTATTTGGAAAACAACCAATGGCGGACTTACTTGGCAAACAACTACACCAAGTTTACCCATTATGGGTATTTCGGATATCGTTGTTGCACCGGCACCCTATAATAATGTTATTTATGCTTTAACAGGTGAAGGAATGAATGTGAACGTGTATTTACATAAAGGAAATGGGGTAATAAAAAGTATAGATGGCGGTGCTACTTGGTTTGAAGCCAATAATGGGATGGACATGGTTTTATCGGAACAAATTGGAGGCTATCGATTGTTGATGCATCCTACCAATCCGGATATATTAATTGCAACAACCAGTAATGGCATTTATCGAACAACTAATGGAGCAGTAAGTTGGGAGCCTTTGCTTACCGGATTTGATATCAATGACATTGCATTTAAACCCAATAATCCTGATAAATTGTATTTTGTGGTGCAATCATTTTCGCGTTTTTATGCAATGGATCTTACCAATTTGGATTACGATTTCATCACAATACCTACAGCACAAGCAGCCACTAAATTAAAAATTGGCGTATCGCCGGCCGAAGGAAATTCGGTGTATGTATTGGCGGGACCCGGCTTTCAATCGGGGCCCAACAATCGGTTTAATGGGTTGTTTTATTCTTCCGATTCGGGCACCACATTTACGCAAAGAAGCAATAGTATAGCAAGTAATGTTGCATTTATGAATGCAGGTTCCGTAGATCTAAGTTTTTATACCAATACACTATATGTGAGTCCTACAGATATAAATACGGTACTGTTGGGAAGTTTAAATTTAGTGCGCAGTATTGATGGAGGTACAACATTATCACATGTAACAGGTACTACTATTCATAGCGATCAACATGCCATTCGGCGTAATCCAATAACTGGGCATTTGTGGTTGTGTAATGATGGGGGCTTATATCAAAGCACCGATAACGGCGTAAGTTTTACCAATAGAAGTGAAGGATTGGTGATTAGTGAAATTTATAGAACCAGTTCATCTAAATCTTCTCCTAATGAAATACTGTGTGGGTTGCAAGATAATGGGCATATGTATAGAGCTATATTTCCATCTGTAAATTGGTATTCTGTATTGGGCGGAGATGGGATGGACAATATGTATAATTCTTTTTCTTCCAATGTGGCTTATGCATGTGCTCAAAATGCGGGTTTGGCAAAGTCTATCAATGGCGGTGTAAGTTTTACAACAGTTGGGGGTTTACCCAATAATGGCAATACGGCAAATTATCCATGGATTAGCCCAATTGTACAACATCCACCCTATCTTCCTTTATCACTCAATTTAGATGTATTGTATGTATATGGTTTAAATGGTATAGAGCGAAGTTTAGATGGTGGAAACAGTTTTACAAATATTGGGCCGGCAGGAATTAGTGCAACTTGGAGTTCGCCTTCAATGGTTATAGGCACGGATGATGGAGGATTAAGCGCATCATTATATATCAGCAATGGAAATAATTTTTGGGTAAATAATAATCCATTAGGAGCAGGTAACAATTGGATCAACAGGCCATTGCCCATTCCTGCAGGATATCCTACCAGTGCCATTGCAGTAAATCCTGCAAATAAATCAGATGTTGTGGTTACCATTGCCGGATACGATGCTACACACAAGGTTTGGAGAAGCACCAATGGAGGATTTAGTTGGTTTAATATATCTGCATCATTACCCAATGTTCCGGTGTATAGTGTTGTTTTTGGAAATGCAGTGAGTAGTCCTTCCGGAGCTATATATGTTGGTACTGAAATTGGGGTATTCTATAAAGACGATAATTTATCGGGTTGGTTGCCTTATAGTAATTTATTACCCAGGGTACCCGTGGTTGATTTAGATATCAATTATACTTCAGGAGTATTAAGGGCAGCCACTTATGGAAGAGGTTTATGGGAAACCGATTTGTATCAAGCCTGTGTACCTAATTTGGCTATTCCATTTACTTTAAGCGGTGGCCAGCATCATTATGAAGCATCCAATGAATTACAAACAACTGCAATTATATCGGGTGGCTTTGGTACACAAGTAACCATGCGTGCCAGCAACAGGGTTGTGCTTTCTCCCGGATTTAAAGTTACCAATGGTGCCTATTTTAGGGCTATTAATGCAGGTTGTGCCACCGGCCCTATGTTGCCAAACGTAAAAATTGTATCGCCTAAAATACAATCTAATCAAAAAGAATAATTCGGGTTATATTGGCAAAGCAAAAAACATACAACAAATTAAATCATGAATGATTGGGTTGATTGTATGAATGCTGTCTTGTAGTTTTTATTAAAATTTAATGGGTATTATATTGATGTTTTCTTTTGCCAATAGCAAAATTTTGATGCTGCACTTTATTGAAAAAATGTGCAGATACGGCGGTGTATTTACCCTGTTGATGGGGTTCAGTTTATCTTTTACCGTTGGGTTTGCACAACTTCCTCTTTTTGAAACTACGGTATACCCATTAGGCAAAGGGAATGAAAAAAAATTGATTCGCTGTATTACAAAAGATCAACAAGGGTTTTTGTGGATGGCCAATGAAAATGGCTTAGCGCGTTTTGATGGCAATATGTTTACTTATTTTCAACATCGTGTGGGGGATGCTTTTTCCCTTGCACACAATTATATTCATAAAATTTATTGCGATAAAAAAGGGCGTATTTGGGTAAGCAACAACAGCGGCATTAGCATGTTTTTGCCAGCCACACAACAGTTTAAAAATTATTTATTGGTGGAGGCAAATCCTTATTTAGCTGCCGAATTTTTATCTTTTCAAGAAGATGAATTGGGGCGTATTTGGGTAGGCAATCAAAATGGTTTGGTGGTTTTAGATCCTAATACAGGAACGAGTAGAGATTGTGGTTGGAAGCACTTGATGCAACAAGAAGGAAGTACGCAACTTTTTGCAAGTGTATATTCAGGTAATGTGGGTTTGATGTGGGTGATGAGTAAAAAATATTTGTATCAATATAATATATATACCAACACCTATACTTCATTTCCATTACCTCCATTAGCAAATGCCGGAGAATGCAATATCATTCATGTAGATACCCTCAGCCACAAGCTATTTATTGGAACATATTTCAATGGCATGTGGCAATTTGATTATCATTTAAAAAAGTGGACGGCTCATTCAACCAATGCTGATTGGCATAGTACGCCTACTTACGATCCGATATTAGATTTACAACCCTATTCAGAAAAATATGCAGCCTGTTATAATGAAATAACAGTAGGTTTTTTTGATCTGCAGCAACAACAATTTTTTGCACTAAAAGATTATAAATTATTGCAAGGGTTAAGTATTTATAGTTTGTTGGTAGATGGTAAATACATTTGGTTAGGCACACCACATGGGCTTATTTTAATGAAGCCTACAAATAATTCGGTAGAAAATATAACCCCAAAAAATAATGGTTATGGGAGTTATGCATTGGTGCAATTTGCTGCCCAACAACAAAAATATTACACCGTTAATTATGGTAGTGCAGTGCCGTACCAGTTTATTGCACAACAAACAGCTTCTGTATTGCCTACTTCAACCGATTCAATAAAAGGGTTATTAAGGGCTGTGTTAAACGATCAACAAGGTAACGAATGGTTGAGTACAGAAAACGATATTTATCTTTTAAAAAGCAAACAAAAAATATGGCAGAAAGTAAACATTCAAGAAAGTAAGTCAACTACAGTAAAACCGCAGTTTAGAAATTTCATACAAGATAAACAAGGTAAAATATGGGTGTCTACCCGAAACGCCGGCATATATACTTACAGCACTAATTTGAAACAGTTTGTTGAATATCATTGGCCTATTTCGAAAAACAATAGTGTAGTTACCGCAATAATTTATGATACCCTTAACCATACAATTTGGGTGGGTGAAAAATCACATGGTTTATTGAGTTTAAACTTAACCACGCAAAAATGGACCATTCATCCACTTCATTTATATACTACACATATAGAACCAAGCGATATTGCTTTAGGGCAAGGGGGTGTTATTTGGGTAGCAGATTTATACAACGGACTAAGTAAATTTCAAACACAGAATTTTAGCATTGAATTACTCAGTTCACTTAACGATTTACCATCGAATGTTTGCGAAGGGGTAGAAGTAGACAGCAGTGGAAATGTTTGGATTTTTTCTTCCGAAACAGTAACAAAATATTTCCCTAAAACAGCTATTGTATTGAATTATTTTCATCCCGAATTTACTAAAATTCAACAGTTGGTTACAGATAACAGAGGATATGTTTATGTAACTACTGCAGTTGGAATATTTCGTTTAAATGCCGATGAAATTTTACCACCCAAAGTTGCCCCTAAACTATATATCGAACGCATAGATGTACTTAATACCATTATGGATTCGGCAGCATTACGTTATCTTTCTGCTACTCAAAATGACATTAGTTTTAGTTTGGGCGCATTAAATTTATACAGCGAAACAAATCCGATGTATGAGTATCGATGGAATGCCGATACAACTTGGAAAGCTTTGGGTTTAAAAAACAATATTCGTTTTTCTCAATTAAATTCTGGACAATACACGGTTCAGTTTCGATTGAAGAACGATCATAATCCAAAACAATGGATTACATACGCTTGGCAGATATCATTGCCATGGTGGAAAGAACCCATTTTAATTGGCATATTAGCTATTTTAGTTTTAGTTGGTATTTTTTTATTTATTAAAAGAAGGTTTCATTTACTTCAACAAAAGGCTAAGCTGCAGCAACGCATGGTTGAAATTGAAATGGCGGCTTTACGGGCACAAATGAACCCGCATTTTATTTTTAATTGCATCAATTGTATAGATTCAATGGTTCAGGAAGGCGATAAATATAATGCAACTACTTACCTGAATAAATTTGCTCGATTAATTAGAAATGTTTTAGACAGCAGTAGAGTATCTACCATTTCTCTTGCTGCCGATATTGAAACATTGCGGTTGTATGTAGCATTAGAAAGTTTAAGAATGGAGCAAGGGTTTAGTTATCAAATCAACATCAATGAAAATTTGTTGTTATCCGATTTTCAAGTGCCCTCATTAATTGTACAACCCTTTGTTGAAAATGCTATTTTACATGGCATCAAACCTTTAAAAAATAGAGATGGAATACTAACTATCGATGTTACTCAAGAAGATGCATATTTGCGTTATGTAATTACCGATAATGGTGTTGGGAGAAATACAATACCCACTTCAAGCACCCATAAAAGTTATGGTATGGATATCACGGCAGCTCGAATAAGGATGTTTAATGGAGAGGATACGCCTAGCATTACCATTACCGATTTAAAAGATGATAGTGGAAATCCATCAGGCACAAAAGTAGAAGTATGGCTCAATTTAATTTAAGAAAACAATTTAAACTATGATACGTGCTGTAATTATTGATGATGAAAAGCGCAGCAGACAAGCATTGCATCAAAAGATTGTAGACCATTGTGCGCAAGTGCAAATTTGTGGAGAAGCAGCAGATGGCATTGCCGGATTAGCACTTATTCAAAAAGAAAATCCGGATGTGGTTTTTTTAGATATTGAAATGCCGCATTTAAATGGATTGCAATTGGCCGAAGCCTTGCAAGGCTTTAAAGGTAATTTGGTTTTTACAACTGCATACAATCAGTTTGCTATACAAGCCATAAAGTTTAGTGCTTTTGATTATTTACTTAAGCCTGTAGATATTGAAGAGTTGAAAGCTACAGTGAGTCGTTTGGAGCTGCTTCACCAATCACAATCCAGTGCTTTTTTGCATCAACAACAATTAGAAACTTTATTAAGCCATTTAAATATTCATTCAAACCAATCCAAACAAATTGCAATCAATACTCAAGATAAAATTCATTTTGTTGAAGTAGATCAAATTACAAAATTAGAAGCCAGTAGTAACTATACCATTATCTATTGCAGCGATGGAACAAAACTTATGGCGAGCAAAACTTTAAAAGAATTTGATGCCATTTTACCGGAGGCATTTTTTGTACGTGTTCATCACTCCACGATCATTAACATTCAATTCATGAAAAGTTTTATTAAAAGTGATGGAGGACAAGTTTTAATGAAAGATGGCAGTTATGTTGATATCTCTCGCCGAAAAAAAGACGAGTTGTTGCAGCGCATCAAACATATTTAAAAATGGTTTTTAACGTTGGTCAAAATCAATGACTACTGATTTTGATATTGGATGACTTTGACAAGATAATATAAAGCCATTAGCTACTTCATCGGCTTCTAATGCATAGTTTACATCCATACTTACTTCGCCTTCTATAAGCTTAGCTTTACAAGTACAGCAAACCCCGCCCTTACAAGCAAAAGGCAAATCGGCTCCATTTTCTAATGCCGCATCTAAAATATTTTGTTCGTTGTTGGCCAATTCAAAAGAGAACATACGACCATCAAGTTTAATGGTGATATTGCTTTTGGGCATAAGAGCAGCATTGGTGTTTATTTCAGTAGCTTTTTTTGTTTGCAGATAAGATGTGCCAAATAATTCAAAATGTATATGGTTCATCGGAACACCGCGTTCCAACAAAAAATCTTTGATGGTAAAAATCATAGCCTGTGGGCCGCAAAGAAAAAATTCATGTATCGATTTGTAATCTATCAACCGTTGTAATTGTTCTAATTTATGGGCATCAATTCTTCCAGAATGAATATCGGTATCTGTAACTTCTTTACTTAACACATGAATTAAATTGAAGCGTTGTAGATAGGTATTTTTAATGCCTTCTAGCGCTTCAAAAAACAAGGTGGAGTTTTTGGTTTTGTTGCCATAAACTAAAGTAAAGGTGCTTTTGGGCTCTGCTTTTAAAGTTTGCTTGATGATAGAAAATATTGGCGTGATTCCACTTCCGGCTGCAAAAGCAACATAGTTTTTTTGTTGTAAAGCATCGAGTGGGGTATAAAATTTACCGGTTGGGGGAAGTACATCTAAATAGTCGTTTACTTTTAATTCGTGTAACGCATAATTTGAAAACAAACCTTCGGGTATTTTTTTTATCGCGATACAAATTTCATTTTCATAAGGTGCTTTGCAAATTGAATAGGTTCGTCGAACTTCTTTACCATCAATTGTTGTTTTGAGGGTAATATTTTGTCCTTGGATATATTTATAAAGTGATTTTAGGTCATCCGGGATATGAAATCCAATTGTAACACTATCAACAGTTTCGTGTTCAATAGAACAAATTTGTAGCGAATGGAAATGTAAAGCCATAAGGAAGTTATTGAATGAGTCCGTTAAGTAAATGATTCACCATTTCATCTTCAAGCAGTTGAGGCGAAATGTTTTTTTTATTGCGTTGCCAAAACTCTAATCCCCTTACTGCCGAAAGTATGGTTAACACAGCCACATAGGGATTAATGTCTCTGCAAATTTTTTCTTGAATGCCTTTTTCTACCAATTGTACTAGTCCTTTTTCGTAGTTTCTTCGAATGTTTAAAAAATTGCTGAGGTGTGGTTCGGTTAATTGTTTCCATTCGTGATTGGCTACATACACTTCATTGAAATTATTCACCATCATTCGAATGTGGAATCGAATAATGGTTTCAATTTTCTTTATTGTAGGCTCATTAGATTGGGCAATTTCTTCCAATTGTTGAATAAAAGATTCGCCAATGCTATTGCAAATAGATTCTAGTAATTCGCTTTTTGAACCAATATGATTGTATAAACTTGGGGCTTCAACGCCAAGATTGTCGGCAAGTTCTCGCATGGAAGCAGAAGCATAACTTTTTTCTTTAAACAGCTCAGCTGCTTTTTGAATGATGGTGGTTCTTTTGCTGGTATTTTTTGCCGTTTTTATTTTTGCCATGCCAAGCTTCTTTTTACAAAACTAACGCATATTAGTTTTTATTTAGAAAATCGCACATTTTACTTTTTGCTTTATATCGAAAGTATCTTTATATTTTTGTGCCAATAATATAATGATATGCAGCTTAAACAGGTAGATAAATTAGAATCGATTACACCTCAAGAATTCCAAACAAAATACTATCAACAGAATATTCCAGTAGTCATTAAAGATATGGCCAAAGCATGGCCTGCCTATCAAAAATGGGATTGGGATTATTTCACTAAGCTAGTAGGAGATAAAGAAGTGGGCGTTTATAATAATGTAAAAAGTGATGCTTATACCCCCATTAATACGGCAGATGCGTATATGAAGTTTGGCGATTATTTACAACAAGTGAAGAAAGGCCCATTAGAATTACGCATTTTTTTATTCAATATTTTACAGCATGCGCCTCAGTTAGTAAACGATTTTACTTGGCCCGAACATTTAATGAAAGGTTTTGTAAAAAAGTACCCTATGCTATTTGTGGGCGGAGAAGGATCGGTAACGCATATGCATTTTGACATAGACATGAGTCATATTTTTCATACCCAGTTTATGGGGCGAAAAAAAATCCTATTATTTCCTTTCGAAGAGCAATATAAGCTGTATCGTAAACCTTGGGAGGTATTGAGTATGGCCAATTTTGCCAGCTATTCTGCTGATTTTGATTACGAAAATTTTCCAGCTGTTAAATATGCAAAGGGCTACGAATTAATATTAGAGCATGGGGAAACTTTGTTTATGCCTGCCGGTTATTGGCACCATATGGAATACATTGACAGTGGTTTTGCAATGAGTTTACGTGCTATGCAAAGCAGTTTAGGAGGCAAATTAACAGGCGTTTGGAAACTTTTTGGCATGCGTACTATTGATACGGTTATGAAAAAAACAATGCCTCAATGGTGGTATAACCGTAAAAAGAAGCAAGTTTACGAAAAAGCCAATCAAGCAATTTTAGCCGCTTCTAAAAAAGTATTAGAAAAAAAATTATGATAATTCAATAATTGTATTATTTTTACAGCCTGCTAGGGTTTTTTATTTTCCTCCAATCTTATTGAAAAATACCAATAACAGTTAGTTGCTGTTCTATACCCCATTTTTATAAAGAACTATTTTAATATTAGTATTATAGCGTTATACGCACAACTTTTTCTTGTGGTTTCAGAGGTAAGCAAGGCCGGTGATTTTTATCACTGGCCACTCTTTTTATAGGCATTGATGGATTTTTTCAGAAATGTATTAACGGTGTTGTTGTCGTTCAATTTTGTAGTGAAACAATAAGCTCCCCATCTCCATTGTTATATGTATATTTTGGTTGTTTTAACCAAAAATCCAATCCTGTTTTTAGGTTAATTGTTTGTAAATCAATATTTTACTCTACAGCTTGGTTAAGAAAATCTACTAATGGTTTCATGGCTTTAAAGGTTGCAATGATTTCATGCACCAACTTATCTTCTTTAAGAATATCTTCTGTAATGGGCCTTGATACGATGAAGCTTTTTAATTTCAACACATCAATAGCTGGATTAGCATCTTCATAACCTTTGGGTGGCCGAACTAACTTGTCGCTTTCATCCATACCGGTGGGGAAGTGTTTCTTAAAACTTGCTTGCTTCAAAATTATCTTCCAGGCATCAAAATTATAATCTATCTCTTGTCTGATTTTGGTTAATTCTGCTGCCGGAGGGCCATAAAAACCACCTGCAATAAAACTTTTACCCGGTTCAATATGAAAATAATACCCGGCAACGATAGATTTTTTGCCTCCTTTCGAAAAATAGGCCGCCATATTCGTTTTATAAGGATTTTTGTTTTTGCTGAAACGCACATCTCTATTTATTCTAAACGTACAGTCTTTAGGTTGTAGTGCAGAAAAAGAGGGCTCTATCGCTGTAAGTTGAGCTAAAACTGCCTCAACAAGAGATAAAAATTGGGCTTTATTGTTTTCATAAAGCTTTCTGTTTTTCTCAAACCAAGCCTTATTGTTATTCTTTTCGAGCTGTTGTAAAAACTGATACAGTGGCGTTAACATAAAATGCGTTTATGGATTAATTTAAAGTGATTCATACTTGAATGCAACAACAAATGTATTCAAATTATACCCCTTGAAAATGCGTAATAAACTTTTGCTGACTTCTGCCAACAAAAAAAGGAACCAACCTAAGCCAGTTCCTTTTGAATATGAAATGTGATTTAACTTATTTTACACGTGCCCAATTTTCGCCACTTTTAATTCTATATATAGTCATTTCACTGATTTTATATTTTTCTGCCAATTGCTTAAAAGTGAGTTTGCGCTTAGGGTTATTTAAAGTGTCTTTAATGGCTTTAACCTTAGCAATATTGAGTTTAAGGCCTTGTGTTCTATTGGCTTGACGAATTTTATAGGCAATCTTTTCCGGACTGTTTTGTTGGTGACTACTTACCTCATCTTTGTTTGCCCATTTTAAATTTTTGTAATGGTTGTCGCCTTTATCAAAATTTAAGTGAATCACATATTTATACTTGGGTGAAGGTCTATTACAAAATGCACGCGCTACTTCTCTATGCATATAAATTGTACCACTTTTGTTTACAAGATGTAAATTAAGTGTTCGATAACCCGAAGTAACGGAACCTCGTAAAATTTTACCATCTTCTTCTAAAATGTTGGTGTAACTAGCTGCACGTCCAAGAGAGGAAACGGCATATTTTCTTCTGAGTAATTTATACCCACTGAATTGAAGTTGCTTCCAGGTTTCACCTGCGAGTTTTTTAAACATAATAATTGAATTTTGTTTTGAATTAAAGCAAACGTTCTCGTATGTACGAAGTGTAGGATTATTTTGTACTGATAAATATAAAATAAATTTTCACTAACTCGGCAGCATTTTAATAAAATCTTCTTCAGAAATTATTTTAATGGAGGGGATTTTCTTCGCTTTTTCAAGCTTACTGCCTGCATCTTCCCCTACAACCAAGTAGTTGAGTTTACTGCTTACACCACTCAAAATCTTGCCACCATGCTGTTCTACAGCGGATTCGGCTGCTGTTCTTTTCATTTGGACTAAACTTCCGGTAAACAAAAAATGTTGTCCATTGAATGCCGATGACCCGCTAAAATTTATTTTTTCTTTTTCTAAAGAAACACCTAATTCTTTTAATTGTTGCAGTAAAACCAGGTTTTCCTCATCATGAAAGAAGCGATAAATGCTGCCGGCCACCTTACTACCCACATCATCCAGTTCTTGTAAAGCAGCTTCGGTATATTGTGTAAATTCTAGTATATGCTGTATTTTATTGGCCAATGTTTTTGCTGTTGTTTCGCCCACATAACGTATCCCCAAAGCATAAATTAAACGATGTAATGGTTGCATTTTGGAAGCTTCAATAGCAGCTTTTAAATTGTCGATAGATTTTTTACCAAACCCTTCCAGCTTTCCGATGTGTTCAAAATCTAATGTATAAATGCCGGGAATATCTTTCAAAAATCCTTGCTCAAAAAATTTACGCACGTTGGCTTCTCCAAAACTTTTAATATCCATAGCATCTTTACTTACAAAATGGATGATTCTTTCTACCACCTGAGCCTCGCAATTGATATTAATACAACGCCAAACGGCTTCGTCGGCAGTTTTAAAAAGTGGATGGTTACAAACCGGACAAACTGTAGGAAATTGAATATCCAATTCGGTTCCAACTCTTAATTCGGGGAACGATTTTACAATTTGTGGAATTACATCCCCACTCCGCTCTATTAAAATGCTGTCGCCAATTTTTAAATTTTTCTCTCTAATGTATTCTTCATTATGTATAGAAATACTGGTCACCGAAACGCCGCCCACTTGCACCGGATTTAGTTTTGCAACCGGTGTTACCGCTCCCGTTCTGCCTACTTGAAATTCAACGCCAATCAACTTTCCGGTTGCTTGACGAGCTTTAAATTTATAGGCAATTGCCCAACGGGGATGGTGCGATGTCATACCCAATTTTTCCTGCAACTGAAGGTCGTTTACCTTAATTACCATGCCGTCGATTTCATAAGGTAGTCCATCTCGTTTGTTTTCATATGCTGCTACATAATCTATTATACCTTGAATGCCAACCACGGTTTTCATTTCATTTCGCGGACTTCTAAAACCAAGTTCCCAAAGCATTTCTAACATGCCGGAATGTGTTTGTGGAATTGCTAAATTATCAGCATCGTTAAGCGGTGGATCATTTAATATATAGCTAACATGATATAAAAAAGCTTCCAAATTTCTTCTACCTACTTCTGCGCTATCTTTTATTCGTAAAGAACCGGCCGCTGCATTTCTTGGGTTGGCTAGTGGAGGTACGCCTTCTTCCATCAATTTTAAATTATACGCTTCAAAATTTTTCTTGTTTAAAAGCACTTCACCTCTAATTTCAATTTGCTTGATACCATAGCGACTGAATTTTGCAGATAAGGGAACCGATCTTATTTGACGTGTATTTCTGGTAATTTCATCTCCGGTAACGCCATCACCCCTTGTTGCAGCCCGTTGCAGCCCGTTGTTTTCAAATATTAAGGATATGCTTGCTCCATCAAACTTAGGTTCAACACAATATTCTACCTGTTCTAAAGCGGCTAATTCTCTTACTTTTCTATCCCAATCGAGCAAATCGGCTGCATTGTAAGAATTTTCTAAGGATAACATGGGAACCAAATGATTGGCCTTTGGAAAATCGGCATTCAATCCACTGCCCACACGCTGGGTAGGAGAGTCGGCTGTAATGAAAATAGGATTGTCTTTTTCCGTATTAATCAATAAAGTATACAATTGATCATATTCAAAATCACCAATCAATGGGTCGTTTTGAACATAATATCGATATTCATGAAATCGAAGGATATTGCGCAACAATTCTACATTTTCAGCAGTAAGTTGCGTATGTACTTGGCTGTTGATGTTGGAAAGCCATTGCGTTGTTTGTTGTTGAAAAGCAACCGTTTCTTCTTTATTAAACATATCAAATGATTGTTGTAAAGTTAAAAATTAACAACACTGTAATTGTAGTATTTTCGAAAAAACATTTTTGATGAAACTATTGTCCTCGTTTTTACGAAATATTAGCTTGATAGGTATTGGCTTTTTGACACTGTTTTTATGGTCTTGCCAATCGAAATTAAAGGTTGATCTTTTAGTGCACCATGCAGTTATTTATACCGCCGATAGTGCATTTTCTATTCAAGAAGCGATGGTAGTAAAAGCAGGAAAAATTGTGGAACTGGGGCCTTCAAACACTTTATTAAAGAAATATGCTGCTACTGAAATTATTGATGCTCAAGGACAAGCTATCTACCCCGGTTTTATAGATGCCCATTGCCATTTCACCGGATATGCAACAGATATGTGGAAATGCGATTTAACCGGCACTACTTCCTTTGAAGCAATTGTTGATACATTAAAAAAGTATGCAAAAACATCATCTACCCAATGGATTTATGGAAGAGGTTGGGATCAAAATGATTGGGTCGATAAACATTATCCGGATAAAGCAATTTTGGATGAATTATTTCCTGATAGGCCTGTATTTTTAAAAAGAATTGATGGGCATGCTGCTTTAGTCAATAGCAAGACGCTTGAATTAGCAGGCATAAGCGCTTCAACAAAAATTAATGGCGGTAGTGTTGAATTGAAGAACGGACAGCCAACAGGTATATTGATCGACAATGCCATGGATATTGCCGAACGTGCTGTTCCTCCAATTAACGATAGTTTAGCGAATGCCTATTTTTTAAAAGCACAGGCCGATTGTTTTGCTTATGGCTTAACTGGCGTGCAAGATTGTGGTATCAATGAACATACGGTTGATTTGTTAGATGCCGCCCATAAATCGGGCAAACTTAAAATGAAAATATTTGCATTATTAAGCGATAGTGCACATTATTACGACCGCTGGATAGCAAGAGGGCCATTGAAAACTTCATTTTTACATGTAGGCGGATTTAAAATGTATGCCGATGGGGCTTTGGGTTCAAGAGGTGCATGTTTACTGGAAGATTATTCGGATAAGGCCGGTTGGAAAGGATTTTTGTTGAGCGATTCTATCCATTTTGCAACCATTGCAAAAAAACTTTCAAATACCCCTTTTCAATTATGCACCCATGCAATTGGCGATAGTGGTAACCGAATTATTTTAAAAATTTATGGAGCGGTATTGGGTGAAAACAATACAAAACGTTGGCGGATAGAACATGCTCAAGTTGTAGAACCCAGCGATATGCCCTTATTTGGAAAATATGCCATCATCCCAAGTGTACAACCCACCCATGCAACCAGTGATATGTATTGGGCCGGAGAAAGATTAGGAAATACTCGCGTTACCCATGCCTATGCATTTCAACAACTTTTACAACAAAATGGATGGATGCCTTTGGGAACCGATTTTCCGGTAGAGTATATTGATCCATTTAAAACATTTTATGCAGCTGTTGCACGTAAAGATGCTAAAGGTTTTCCTAAAGATGGCTTTCAAATGAATAATGCGTTAACACGTGAACAAGCGCTTCGTGGAATGACAATTTGGGCTGCAAAAGCCGCTTTTGAAGAACAAGAAAAAGGAAGTTTAGAGCGTGGTAAAGCTGCCGATTTTATATTGTTGGATACCGATTTAATACAATGCGCGCCCGAAAAAATTCTCCAGGCAAAGGTTCAATACACTTACTCCAATGGCAATTTG
>JBMOEQ010000055.1:0-14788 GCA_049314655.1 Ferruginibacter sp.
TTACCATCATATAATCTATGGGTAATGGTTTGAGTAACATAATCGTTCTCAGGAAGATCGGTACTCAACAAAAACATTGGTGCGGTGTTGAATGTATCTGGATTTAGATACCATGCTTTTACCCAAATCGGATGGTCGTGAATATGTATCTGAAATTTGATACCGGTATCTTCTAAAAAATTATATATTTTTTCGTTCCACTGTACTTGCAAGGTTTGATCGGCATTTCTGGCTTGATCGTAATAACCGTATTTCCATAGGATTCCTATACCTACTAAATTTTGTTTAAGTTCAAAAGCGCTGCGCATGTGCGATCCGGATAGAAAGCCTAAACCACCACTATATATTTTTAAGGGTTGATGCACTGCGAATTCCATGGAAAAGTAAGCTACACGTTTGCTGAAATCTTCATTTATTGCATACGGGACTTTAAAGTTTGAAAAATTCATAAAAACAATTATCCTTTGTTGAAAGTGCAATATAAACTGAATTTTCAGTAAATAAAAGCGAAAAATCTGCTTATTGTGTATCAAATACACACTATAATTACCTATATTTCCTTATCCGGGTAAAAACTGTACAAATTTGAAAAAAGAATCTCCCAAAATAGCTTGCATATGATACAAATTTTAGGCATCCCATTCGATGCAAATGCTTCATTCATGCGGGGTTCGGCGTTAGCACCAGATTTTATACGCTTAATGGAAACCGATGGATCGGCCAATACTTTTGCAGAAAATGGCGAAAATATTGCAGCCGAAATTTGTTATAAAGATGTTGGAAATATTTATTTTCCCAATGAAGACAGTACGCTTGGATTTAAACTTATTCGTTCTACCCTATTGGATTTACTATCAACCAAAGCAAAGATTATCGCTTTTGGAGGAGATCATTCTATTTCCTTTCCAGTTATAGATGCTTTTACAACCTATTATCCTCAACTACATGTATTGCATTTTGATGCTCATGCCGATTTGTATGAAAATTTTGGTAACAATCCTTTTTCACATGCTTCTCCTTTTGCCCGAATACTAGAAAAAGGCAATATCGGATCATTAACACAAGTAGGTATTAGAACCCTCAATACACATCAAAAAGAACAAGCGCAACATTATGGTGTAAAATTGATTGAAATGAATGCATATCATGAAGATTGGATTGCTGCATTACCTTCTCCCCTCTACATTTCAATAGATATGGATGTTTTAGACCCTGCCTTTGCACCAGGCGTATCGCATCACGAACCTGGAGGAATGAGTACCCGTACACTCCTCAATTGCTTGCAAAAAATTAAATCCACCGTAGTTGGTGCTGATATCGTAGAATTAAACCCAACAAGAGATTTCCATAATATGACAGCCATGGCCGCGTATAAAATCTTTAAAGAAGTGGCCGCTTTGATGCTTCGCAACCCATAATCTTCTTTCCTGTCAATTTTATGGGCTGTATATTTTTTGGGAATTTTAGAAAATATTTTTAGATTCGCCTAAATTTATTTTTCATACCAATGAATTATTCCATCGCCGAAGAAAATTACATTAAGCATATTTATCATTTGCAGCAAATACATCAAACCGTTACCACAAATGTATTGGCCGAAGAAATACAATCGAAACCAGCCTCGGTGACCGATATGCTTAAAAAACTACAACTGAAAAAGTTGTTAGATTATGAGCCGTATCATGGATTTACCCTAAATGCAGCAGGAAATAAAATTGCTTTACATATTATTCGCAGGCATCGGCTTTGGGAATATTTTTTAGCGATGAAATTGGGATTTGAGTGGGATAAAGTGCATGCTATTGCAGAAGAATTAGAACATGTAGGCGGCACTGAACTCATTAATAAATTGGATGTTTATTTAAACTATCCACAAACTGATCCGCATGGCGATCCTATTCCGGATAGTAATGGAAAGATGCCCGTGATTAAACAACAATCTATTGCACAAACGGCTATCCAATCTACTGTAATCGTAAGTTCAGTAAGCAAGCAATCGGCAGAAATGTTAGAATTATTGAAACATTGCCATATTAATATCGGCTCAAAAATTACAATAAGCAAAAAATTTGAGTTCGATGGTTCGGTTGAAATTAAAGTTCCAAAAAAAGGTGCCTGTTTATTAAGTGCACAGGCCGCTAACCACATATTTGTATATTATGACCAAAATTAATGATGCATCACAGTCGCTGAGTGAGGTTCACGGCACTGTAGATACTACTAAAACCAAACAAAAAAGCTGGAAACGCATGTTCAGTTTTTTGGGTCCTGCTTACCTCATTAGTGTAGGTTATATGGATCCGGGAAATTGGGCTACAGATCTTCAAGGCGGTAGCAAATTTGGCTATACCCTCATTTGGGTTTTATTAATGAGTAATTTAATGGCCCTTTTATTACAAGGCTTATCGGCACGATTAGGCATTGTACGCGGCAGAGATTTAGCCCAAGCCAATAGAGAGGTATTTCCAAAATACATCAATTTCATGTTGTATTTATTTGCCGAAATTGCCATTGCAGCATGCGATTTAGCCGAAGTATTGGGAATGGCAATAGGTATTCACTTACTTACCGGATTACCCTTAATTTGGGGCGTTGGCATTACTATTTTAGATACTTTTTTATTGCTCTATTTACAAAAATTGGGCATGCGTAAAATGGAGGCTTTTATTATAGGCTTAGTTGCAGTTGTAGCCATTTCATTTTTAATTGAAATTATTTTTGCCCAACCCAATTTAAAAGAAGTTGCAAAAGGTTTTATACCACATTTCCCCAATGAAGAAGCATTATATATTGCTATTGGAATCATTGGTGCTACTGTAATGCCGCATAATTTGTATTTACACTCCGCATTAGTTCAAACCAGAAAAATTGAGCAAACCGATGCCGGTATAAAACAAGCATTAAAATACAATCGAATAGACAGTACCATAGCATTGAATATTGCCTTTTTAGTAAATGCAGCCATTTTAATTTTAGCAGCTACCGTATTTTTTAAAACCGGCAATTCTCAAGTAGGCGAAATTAAAGAAGCGCATCAATTATTAGCCCCATTATTAGGCACCACATTAGCGCCTAAATTATTTGCAATTGCATTGATTGCTGCCGGACAAAGCAGTACAATTACAGGCACTTTAGCCGGGCAAATTGTAATGGAAGGCTATTTACAATTAAGAATTAATCCATGGGTACGACGCCTGCTTACCCGTTTATTAGCCATTATACCAGCACTTTTAGTAATCATCATCTATGGCGATGAAAAGATTGATGCATTGTTGGTATTAAGTCAGGTTATTTTAAGTTTTCAATTAGGATTTGCCATCATTCCATTAATTCATTTTGTGAGCGATAAAGCAACTATGGGAAAATTTGCAATTAATACAGCAACTAAAATTGCAGCATGGTTAATTGCAACCGTTTTGGTACTACTGAATTTGAAAATGGTGATTAATGAAACCAGTCATTTATTCGACTCTGGCACTTTAATAAGTAAAATATTGGTTGTATTAGCTGCAATCATTATGATTGGACTATTGGTGTACATCATTATTCATCCATTCTTAAAAAGAGATAGAAACAAAGGCTCTATTATTGTACATCCGGCAATTACGCCTATTTTAAAATTAGACAAACCCGTTTTTAACCGTATTGCTATTGCGTTAGATTTTTCGGAAAATGATGAAAAGCTATTGGCTTTTGCAATTGGACAAGGCCATGAAAATACATCCTATACCTTGATTCATGTTGTTGAAAGTGTTTCTGCTGTACTTTTTGGGGCAGATAGTGATGACTATGAAACAAGGCAAGATAAAGCCAGATTAGAAGCTTATATCGCTGTTTTGCAACAAAATGGTAAAAATGCCAATGGTTTTTTAGGATTTAGAAAAAGATCCAAAGAAATTATAAGAATTGTAGAAGAAACACAATCGGATATGTTGGTTTTAGGAGCACATAGGCACACGGTTTTAAAAGACCTCATATTTGGAGAAACAGTAAACACCGTGCGTCATGAATTAAATATTCCTGTATTGGTAGTCAATACCGAATTGAAATAATCTAATATGTATGTATTATGCCAAAGGAATTTCTACATAAAAAGAGCTTCCTTTTCCAATTTCAGTTTCGAACCAAATTTTGCCTTTTAGTTGCTCAACAATACCCTTACTCATGGCTAAACCCAAACCGGTGCCTGAAGTTTTAGTAGTGAAATTAGGCGTGAATATTTTAGATTGAACATCGGGACTAATACCGGTTCCATTATCTTTTATTTCAATTTGAATTCGATTATTAACGATTACTTCTTTAATATGAATGGTAGCAGAAATATATGCTGGCACCGATTGAAATCCGTTTTGAATAAGATTGGTAAATAGGCGATTGATTTGCGTTTTATCGGCCAAAATTTTCACTGGTACATTTAATGGTTTCCAATGTACCGAATGACCTTCTTCCATATTATGCAGTTGCACTAAAGTACGGAGCGATTCGTGTAAATCTACCAACTCAATATTTGGATTACCGATATTGGCAAATTGAGAAAACTCGCCGGCAATATGACTTAAATGGTCTATTTGTTCAACAATGGTTTTGGCTACTTTGCCGGAAAGTTCAACTACATTTTCGGCATTCGATTCAATGGCTTTTTGCAAATACTGCAAACTCAATTTCATAGGGGTTAATGGATTTTTAATTTCATGGGCAACTTGCCGAGCCATCTCTCGCCATGCGCCTTCACGTTCGCTTTTAGCCAAAGCAGCAGCACTATCATCTAACTTAGCAACCATCTTGTTATATTCTTGCACCAACTCCCCTATTTCGTCTTTCCTTTTCCAAATTATAGCTTCATTGAGTTGCCCTAGATTTACTTCCTTCATTTTATTACTAATGAATAAAAATGAGCTGGTAATTCTATTCGTAATAAAGAATGCTACAATACCTGCAATAAGAAAAATAAATGCGTTTAAGTTGATGATGGTAACCAAGAAGTTTGAAATTTCTTGTCGCAACTTTGTTTCAGCAGTGAAATAAGGAATATTTAAATAAGCATATTGCCGACCACTTTCATCTATCACCGGAACATAATTACTGAGATACCCTAATTGTCCTATTTTTTCTTGTTTAAAAAATTGAATTTGTTTTAAATCATGCAAATGATAATAAGCAACCGGATCCATTTTTTGACTTACAATCCCTTTTTTGTACGGCAATGGTAATGAGGATACACGCAGGTTTCCATCCAAATCGTACAAGTTAATATCTACGGCATGTACTTCTGAAATCTTAGTAATGATTAACTCTAATTTATCTTTATACCCTTCATCATACACTTTTACAACATCATCGAAAACAGATAATTCTATTAATGAATTTCTTACTTCATTCTGCATTACATTTATTATCCTACTCAGTTTTTCTCGGTTATTACTTTGATAACGATTGATGAAAAACAAAATGGTTGCAACCCCTACAACAATAAACGACAATAAGCTGATGAATAAAATGGTACCATGTACTTGGTTTCTGATGCTCATCTGCCAATTCGTTTTGAAAATAGAGAAGCGCAGTTTGGCTCGAATGATTGTATTGAGTAACCAAAATAATCCAGACACAAATAGGAATGTACAAAACAAGTAAGAAAACAAAGTAATGGCTTCAATATAGTAGCTATCCGATTTTGAAATGATGACCAATTTTTCTGAACCTGCTCTATACCACAATTCGGCATAACCATTATTCCGTGTAATTTCGTAGCCTGCTTTTGGTATTTGATTTAGTTTTACTTCTAATGGAAATGCATAATCGTTATGGTGCGAAACCATTTTCAAATTATTGTAAACCGCATAAGAATATATGGGCGAATTTTCAATAGATTTATCGTAGCCTTTAAGAAACAACTCGGGGTATAAAGCATCGGTTTTATATCGTCTAGGACTGGCTAAAATAAACAAATACCCTTGAAGTGCCCCAGCCGAATCGGTGATTACTTTTTTACTGATATAATTGAATCTGTCGTAAGAAATATCGTAGTAATAAAGATCATTAATTGCGGTTGGTTTACCCTGTGTGTTTAAAATAGTAGAAAGGGTATTGAACGTTGTAGAATCATTGTTATATAAAGGTTGTTCTATTTGATCAAAAGTATAAATGCGGGTATCGTATTTGTTTAAGTAACCGGTAAAATTTTGATTGAGTAAACTATCTTTCAGTTGCTTATTTGACGTTTCTTGCCTAAACATATCAAATAAGATAGATAAGCTTTCGTTTCTAAAATCGGTTAATACCGTATTCATTAAACGTTCACTAGAAGGATCGGCTTTGGTGGAAAGTGTTTCGGCATAATGCTTCAGCTTTTCTAACTCTTTCTTTTCATTTTCTACAATGATTATAGATGAAATGCTTACTGAAAAATAAAATAACCAAAATATCAAACCCGATGAAGTGATGCCGGCTAATTGTAGTTTAAAAAATCGATTTCTTAATACCATTAAAAAAAGCAACAGCCATAAAAGCAGCATTAATTCAAACAAAACAGAAGCTGCAGTCAATCGAAAACTTAATATTACTAATCCGCAGGCAGCAGTACTTAATAAAAAATAAAGTTGATTTTTAGTGAGCCAATTTTTTAAAAAATAAAGTACAACCTGAGCAAAAAGAAAATATCCTGTTGCCATTGCGCCAAGCGTAATAAAACCAATAACACTGTATATATTAAGTGTAAAAAAGTTAATAACATCAAAAGAAATTTGCGAATCGGCAACCATAGAGCGAATAACATGACCGCATAAAAAAGTAAGTGCAATCAAAAACCCTAAACAAATAAAAGTGATGGCTCGTTTGAGGATGATATTTTTGATGGAGAAATAAACTCTATGAGCTTGAATATAATATAAAACAAAGAGGTTAATCCAAAGAAAGAGAAAAGCATTGATAAGCAAATCGCCCAATGATCTTAGAATAAAATTTGAACCATAGATTGCGGGATCAAATAATTCGAACTGGCGAAAATTAAGTGGAATGGGTAGATAATAACTTGCCAATCGTATAATCAATATAGTACCGATTAAAAAACCCACCCCTTTTAAAAATGATTTTTTAACTAGAAACGTTGAAATTTGATGAATAAAAATGAATAGCATCAACAAAGCAACCAATCGTAAAAATATAGCTGCCGGATTATTGGTAGAAATGGTAGTAAATTGCTTTTGCTCTAAAGAAAATAAATAAATGGCATCGTGTGAGGTAACCGGATTTACGGCTTCATTTTGAGTAATGGTATATATGTTTTCAATTTTATCATTACTTACAAATCTGTTTTTCAAATATTCATTGGTAATGGCATAATTCCATTTTATTGGGATTAATGCAATCATCGTATAATCGGCAAAAACATTCTTTCGCCAAACATAATATCCATTGGGTAATTGGATAAAACCGGTGATGTTGGGTAATCGTAATAAATCGTAAGGTGCATCTACTATTTGTGTATTCCAAAATTCCAAATTACTGGCGATAACACTTGTACGATGAAAAACAAAAAAACCATATTCCTTTTTCACCATTTCTTCCAAATAAAACTGGCTACAGGTTTTATTAATGACCGATCTTCTAAATACAGTATCATTAGTAATTCTATCGAAGTCTATTTCTTGATCGCGTAAATAATTGGAAACATTTTTTCTAACTGCTTCCGGAGAACCGCTCGAAGACCAGTAATTGTCGATGATAAAAGATAGGGTAACTAACCAAGCAATGGTAATTAATAAATAGGCATTACGTTTTAATACCTTACGAATATTGCTAGGCGTTGCCATTGTTTAATAGATTGTTTTTATGACTGCTTCTTGATTGTATTCCAAACTGCATCCATTTCTTCTAAAGTCATTTCTTGAAGCGGCTTACCAATTCCGGTTGCGGCAGCTTCCATTTTATTAAAACGGCTAATGAATTTTAAATTGGTTCTTTCAAGTGCATTTTCAGCATCTATATTCAAAAATCGTGCAAAGTTTATTAAGGAGAATATTAAATCTCCAAATTCGGCCTCAATATCATCTTGTTTTCCGGATTCTATCGCTTCAAAAAGCTCGGCTTCTTCTTCTTTTACTTTATCCCAAACCTGCTCCCGGTTATCCCATTCGAAACCCACTTGTTTTGCTTTTTCTTGCAAACGCATGGCTTTTACAGTAGCCGGTAAAGATTTGGGTACGCCACTTAAAATTGATTTTTTACCTTCTTTAATTTTCAATTTTTCCCAATTGCGTTTCACATCTTCTTCATCTTCTACTTTTACATCACTATATATATGTGGATGCCTAAACACCAGTTTATCGCAAATACCATGAATCATTTCATCTAATGAAAACGCATTTTGCTCTGCTCCAATTTTTGAATAAAAAATGATATGCAATAGCAAATCGCCCAGCTCCTCTTTAATCCCTTTCCAATCGTTGGCGGTAATTGCATCAACAAGCTCAAAAGTTTCTTCTATGGTAAGTTGTCGTAAAGTTTCAATGGTTTGCTTTTTATCCCATGGACATTGGGCACGAAGTTCGTCCATGATTTGTACCAATCGAGAAAAAGCTTGTTCGTTTGCGGTTGACATAATTTATAACTGAAATAATGAGAAGAAGAAAAAAACTGCAAAAATCAATATCGTAATAAAAAAAGAAAAAATATTTAAGAGTATAAATTTAAGAATCGTTTTAAATCTTCCTTGCCCATAAAAATTGCGCATGGCTTTGTATTGATAAAACAAAATATATAACGTAATAACATTGGCAATCCATTGAAAAAGAACCCACCCGGTAATTCCTGCTATTTTACTGAATAAAATAATGGATAAAGAAATGATGAAAGTAAAAATGAACAAGAAGACAGAAAAAATTAAATGATTTACATAATAAAATTGATTTCTGCGGTTGTACAACAATTGTAACCCCAATGCAAATAAAGGTAAAGAGATAAAGAAAATTTGAGGAAAGCGATGTAAAAACTTTTCAATCAATTGTTCTTGCATTAAAGCTGGATTTTGATTGAATTTTCTATTAATTGCTATTGTTTTCAATTTAAATTGATATTTCAAGTAACCATCTTTTTGATTTTTGGGTAAACTATCTTGTACTTTTTTATATTGTTCGGGCGAATTAAATTTAGGGTCACTCAGTTCTAAAACCATCTCTTCTCTTTCAATCATCAATTGAATTGCTTTTGCTTTAGTAGAATCTTTTTGGAGAATGGCAATTTGATTTGCAATTGTATCAATTTCTTGATTCAGTTTATTCAGTTTTAAGGAATCTTTGATAGTTGCTTTTTTCTTTTGTTTAGCTTCCTTTTTATTACCCAATTGATTGATTAATTGAGTTGCAGTTATATTTTCGGGCGTTGTATCCATATTTGTCTTTGGATTTACCAAAGCAAAAAAGATCAAGAAAAAGATGGCAGAAGTGAAAATATACATCCGTATTGGATTCAGGTAGCTCATGCGCCTACCCTGCATATATTCTCTAGGCAAAAAACCCGGACGAAAAATCAATAATTTTAAAGTGCTGAAAAACTTACCATCGAAATGGGTAAAATCCTGAAAAAAATGATTCACCAAGTGTAAAAAAGATTCTTTGGTTTCCACATTTTCTTGTCCGCATACATGACAAAACCTGCCTTGAACCTGAGCATTACAATTTAAACAGTTTTTTTCTTTACGTTCTTTTAAATGACTCACAAGAAAAGAATTTTGTTAAAAGTAGTAAAGTTCTGTTGCTTCTGTACTTTTGGCATAAATTAGGCGGTAAATTGTATTATAAAACGGCCTAGATTCATTTAACATCTCTATTTATGTATTTTAAAATTATTTGTATTGCTACTGTTTCAACGCTATTAAATTTAACTGTTGAGGCACAGTATTATTATAAAGATATCATCAGTAATAAGCAGGCCATTGCTGAAAAGAATGTTTTACAAGAGCAAAAAATAAGAACGGTGAAAGTGCACAGTTTTGAATCCAATGGTGCCGAAAGTGAGGGATTCTTCTGCGAAAAGAAAATTTCTAAAAACTATCGAAAAATTGAAATCTTTACCCGATCATATGTTACCAGTAAATCTATTCAAACCATATACTTTGATGCCAATGGATTGTTAATTCAATCTTCCGACAGCTCTGATCTTAATGCGTCGAATTCGTTTTTTACCTACGATAATAACAATAATGTAATCTCCATTATAAATTATTCGCATTCTAATGACGATGATTTTACAACCGCTTTAGTAGAAGAACATCTTTATTCATACGATAAGCAGAACAAACCTACCCAAATGATTTTGGTGAAGAATAGAAAGGATTCTTTACTGGTTAGTTTTAAAACAGATGCAAAAGGTAATGTAACCGACGAAATTGAAGAAAAGGAAAACGGAAGGCATTATTACTATTATTATGATGACAAAAATCGATTAACAGATATTGTAAAATTCAATGTGGTAAAAAACAAACTGTTGCCGGATATTATTTTTGAATACAATTATTCTGGACAAGTTGCACAAATGTCTACCATTGAAGAAGGCGTTGCCAATGCGTTTGTCACCTGGAAATATGTATACAATGATGGCTTAAAAATCATTGAGAAATGTTACGAACAAGGGAAAACATTGTTGGGCTATGTGGAGTATGAATATGATTAGATGGCAGATAGTTTAGGGGTTTAGAGGTTTAGGGTTAGTGTAGAGACTTTTTATTAGCGAACATCCTTATAAATCTGTTGAACAGTGGATGAACGGTGGTTTAACTGTTGTTCAATTTAATTTCCGAGATTGAACTTTCATTTAAAATTCAACACTCAACATTCAACATTAAAATAATTGGTGCCTTGCCTACTTTGCAGCTTTGCGTGAAAATAGTTTAGGGGTTTAGGGATGCTTCTTTAAGCTTTACAATCCTTTTATCTTTAAAGGTTTGATAATCTAATTAACATTTTCCGCTTAAAATTAAAATTGGGTTCAAAATACAAAAACCAAAAATCCCGGCGATAGAACCGGGATTGATGAGGCAGAGATAATATATATAGGACACTACTTGTATTATTTTATTCTATTGGCTTCAGATTCTGAACCTGTTTTTCTTGCTCTTGAATTGTTAATTTGATTGCTTCCAAATCTCCAACTGAAATTCAGTCTAAACGTTCTACTTTCCCAAGCGCCACCTCCATTGATACTCATTCCGCCGAAGTTATTAGATGCTCTCCACGGGGCTGTTCTGAAAATATCGGTTGCCGAAATTTTAAGTGACCCTCTTTTTTTCAAGATATTTTTCTGTATACCAATATCAACTGCTCCTTGAGATTTACTTCTCCAAGTGGCACCCCAAATACCGGGTCCATTAAACCATCCACTTATCTCGGCATTATATTCCTTACCTAAGTTAAATGAATTTTGAATATAAGCACCATAAAGTGGAATGTTAACTTTAACTTTATTATCGCCTATTTCACCATTAAAAATTTGATAGCTATACCATAGGTTTACATAACCATTCCACCATTTTTTTATAGGCAATGGTGCACCAATATTGAAATTCAAAATATCTTGAGTAGCCAAGTTTTGTTGCTGTACAAAGGTTGCATTACCAATAGAATCGGTAGTTTCTGTAGCATAATCTTTAACATGACTATACCCTACTGTGGTATTAATAAAGCCCATGAAAGTATGCGTTAATTCAACATTATCGGTGTATTGAGGCTGTAGAAACGCATTGCCCTTTTGATATGTAAGCTCATCCAATTTATTTTCGAATGGATTTAGGTCTTGATAAGTTGGTCGGTCGATTCTTCTGCTGTAGGTTAAATTCAACGCATGTTTTGCATTGATATTCCAAGTTAAAGCACCACTGGGGAAGAAATCTATATAACTTTTTTTAACTTCATCATCGGGTTGAATTACACCATCTGCACGGGTTAAAACACCCTTACTATTGGTTTGCTCGGCTCGTAACCCAATTTGATAACTCCATTTGCTATTAATAGCTGCTTGATAGTTGGCGTAAGCTGCATTTACATTCTCCGAATATTTAAATCTATTGCTTCTATCTAAAATTTTAATAGGCTCCCCATTGCTATTATCATTAAAGAAATCGAATGTATTTTTTGTTAAAACAACAGAAGTTTTCGCTCCGTATCCAAACTTGCCTTTACCTAATTTCTTTTCAACATCAACCTTAGCGGTATAAATATCTATATCAGTTGGTGTAAAGTTTCTATTCACCACTTTATACAATAACACATTGGAATTATCGTAATAATAATTGGGTTGAAAACTTCTTCCATCACCTCTAAAAAATCCATAATCTGCATCAAAATTTATTTCCTTTCCAGTAGTATCGGCATACCGGTAATTGATATTGAAATTGGCATTGGTGCGATTGTTAGGAATTGAATTGGTTGCTTTTAAATTTTTGATGAATTGTCCTGTTGGTACATAATAAATTGGCGTATTGCCCTCACTAGCAAATTCGTTGTTACCATGATTAACGGTTGCCATAACACCGAATGTGCGTTTCTTATCTATAAAGAAATCGGCACCGGCTTTAATGTTGAACGATTTATTTTTATTGATATTGGTAGATGCCTGATCGTATAAAGTATCTTTTTGAATACGTTTTAAAAACATGGTATTTTCATTATTGCCCAAATTAACCCCTGCATTACCAAAAATATTAATGGCTTTATCGCGATAATTTAAATTTAAAGAACCGTTTCCTTTTGGCGTTACACCTTGAATAAATCCGGCATTTACGCTTCCATTGGTACCAAATTTTTTATTCTTCTTCAAGCGAATATTTACAATACCGGCATTACCACTTGCATCGTATTTTGCACTAGGGTTGGCAATCATTTCAATGGCTTCAATATCATTACTATTGATACTGCGCAAATATGCGGCAAGATCCTTTGTATCCAATTGCATCATTTTACCATCTACATACACCCGAACACCCGTTTTTCCTTTCATGCTGATGTTGTCATTGTTATCTACTTGCATACCCGGACTTTTTTGTAACAATTCCAAAGCATTGCTTCCGGTAGCATTGATACTAGCTTCAACATTAAAAATGGTTTTATCTGCCCGAACTTCAATCAATGGCTTTTTTGCTGTAACGGTAACATCTTTCAATTTAGTAGTTACTGCATTCAATATTATTGGTTCTAACACGGTACTAGAAGTAGTAGCTTGAAAAACAGCACTCCACTTTTTCTCATAACCAACATGTACAATACTGATTAAATAATCTCCGGTACTTGAACTGATTTCAAAATTTCCTCTGTTATCAGAAACACTGAGTTTTATTAAACTACTATCCTTTGCAGCCAATAAAGATATGGTTGCGCCCGAAACCGGCTGTTTACTTAAATCGGATACCGTTCCTTTTATGGTAGTAGACGACTGTGCAAAAACAGTAAAACTACTTGTACAAAGGAGTAAAACTAAAAATGTAAAATACTTTTTCATAATTGTATAGATTGCTAATTTGAACACAAAACACCTTAAAATATTACGATAAAAAGTATTATTTAGGATGAATAGCAATTTTAGTCGGTTAAACGGAATAATAATTTTGACCTAGTTGTGATGAACGTACGAAATCGCTTATGAACAGAAATTAATTGCCGAAAAAAGAAGATTCCATTTGAAATACTAACTTTAATACCATGAAAAAAAGTTTGCTCCTCGCCTATTTATCGATGGCTACTATAAACTTAATGGCTCAAGAATTTGGTGGTCATCCCGATAGTTTACAATGGCGCCAAGTAAAGGACCAATACGCTAGGGTTATTTTTCCAACCGGGTTGGATAGTCAGGCTAAACGCATTCAGCAAATCAATGCATTATTAGCCAATAATACCGCGGCAACTATTGGGGGCAAACAACGCCATTGGAATATACTATTGCTCAATCAAACCACCATTCCCAATGCTTATGTTCGTATGGCGCCCATCATGAGTGAATTGTATATGACACCTGGACAAAACAATTTCACCAATGGAAGTTTACGGTGGGATGATAATTTGATTATACATGAAAACAGGCATATACAACAGTTCAGCAATTTTAATTCAGGATTAAGTAAAGTGTTTTCATTTTTTTTAGGACAGGAAGGACAATTGCTTGCCAATGGAATTACAATACCTAACTATTTTTTTGAAGGAGATGCCGTTTGGCAAGAAACTTTGGTAAGCCATCAAGGTCGAGGCCGAATGCCCACTTTTTATAGTGGATTAAAAGCACTTTGGTTAGGTAAGAAAAACTATTCTTGGATGAAATTGCGTAGTGGTTCGTTGAAAGATTATGTACCCGATCATTATCAATTAGGTTATCCCTTAGTAGCTTATGGTTATGAAAAATATGGCGAAAATTTTTGGAAAAAAGTTACCCAAGATGCGGTACGCTTTAAAGGTGTATTCTATGCGTACAATAAGGCCATTGAAAAATACTCCGGGCAATCCTATAAAGATTTCTGCAAAGCTGCCTTAAATTATTTTAAAGATCAAATGCAGTTAAACGAAAATGCGTTAGATCAAAATAGTACCATCATATCTCCAATTCAAAAGAAAGTTGTTACCAATTATCAATTTCCTGTAGCGGTAGGCAACAATTTGTATTTGTATGTAAAACAATCGTATCAATCTATTCCGGCATTTTATCTTTTACACAATGGAAAGGAAACTAAAATAAGGGTGAGAGATAGAGTGATTGATGATTACTTTACCTATCAAAATGGCAACATCGTGTATGCGGCTTTTCAATCGGATGC
>JBMOEQ010000056.1:0-14761 GCA_049314655.1 Ferruginibacter sp.
ACAAGGCGCAAATTTGGAATAAATGTTGAATTTTAGATGTTGAATGTTGAATGGGAAACCCTGCAAGAGTTTATAAAGATGGTAAGTTTATAAAGTATGCCAACTAAACTCTAAACTTCTAAACGTCTAAACCAAGTTTATAGAGATTCTAAAGTTTATAGAGACTTACCTAAACCTCTAACCCCCTAAACTTCTAAACCATTTCTCCTATCGCTTAACTTAAATCCAAAGCTTGTTTCGATGCTTTATAAGCAGGAAAGAAAGCCGCTAAAAGTGTTATCAGTAATGCGGTTCCGGTTACAAGTACAAAATCGGAGAATTGAAGTTTAACCGGAAAATAATCTATCAAAAATGATCCGCCTTGAAGTTTTATTAATTTATATTTTACTTGTAAGATACTGATGACGATGGCCAGGAAAATTCCAATACCTGCACCAATTGCGCCCAACAAAATGCCTTCACTTAAAAATATCTTCAAAATTAAAGTCCTAGTGGCGCCAATACTTTGAAGAATGGCAATGTCTTTTTTCTTTTCCAATACCAACATTGTTAAAGCGCTAATCATATTAAATGCTGCAATCAATAATATTAAAGTAAGGATTGCATAGATGGCCCATTTTTCCATTTTCATGGTTTGGTATAGGCTGGTATTTTGCTCGTATTTGGTTTGAATTTTATAGTTATCGCCTAAAACAGTAGCGATAATGGCTTTCGAATTTTCTAAATCGCTATTGGGTAAAAGGTTTATTTCTGCTGCCGAAAATTCGTTCTTATCTAATCCTATAAGTAGCTTCACAAAATCTATATTGGTGATGGCGTATTTGTTATCGAATTCTTGTTGAATAGCAAATACACCTGTTGCCGAAATGTTTCCTTCACTGATAGATTGGAGGGGATCATTAACTGAAACAGCGCCTTTTTTGGGTAATATTAGAGTAAGGTTAGAAGCTTCAAAAGCACCGTTTATATTTATACCTGCTGCATTTTGTATACCTGCGCCCACTACTAATCCGGGTTTTTCTGCTGTGCCCAAATCAAATTTCCCTTGAGTAATTTTCCCAACTATGCCACTGGTATTTTCAAATTGATTGTCTACGCCTTTTAAAACTACAATGGTTTGAATATCCTCTTGTTTGAGTAAAGCTTTTTCTTCGGCAACACCCGATACGCCAACTACAAATTTCAATTGTTGTAGTTGATTGAATTGTTCCGGAGTTAGTGTAATGGTTTTTCCTTTTGCAGGAATAACTTTAATATCGGCATAGAAAGAAGCGTATAGTGATTTCACTAAACCTTCAAAGCCATTGAACACACTTAATACTAAAATTTGACATGCAGTGGCAAAGGCAATAACGCCTACTGTAACCCATGCGATGATGTTAATGGCGTTGGCCGATTTTTTAGCCCTAAAATACCGCCAAGCAAATTTGAGGTACAAGGTAATGAAGTATTATTTGATGTATACAATCAGATACGTTTTCTGCCAGCTGTGGTATTATTCGGCAGATTTATCCGCATCTTCTTTTTTTATTTTTTCAAAAAGTTCTTCCATTTTAAACACATATTCTAAGGTATCGTCTACAAAGAATTTTATCTCCGGAATGCTACGCAGTTGATGGCGAACTCGGTTGCCTAATTCTTTACGAATTTCTTTATATTTTTCTTCGAACTTTTTAAGGGTAGCAATAGGGTCTTTTATTTGAAACATGCTGAGGTAAACCCTTGCTTCGTATAAATCGGGTGTAATTTTTACAGAAGAAATTGAAATCATGCCGCCATCCATCATATTCAGGTTCATGCGTAAAAAAATATCGTTCAGCTCCTGGTTAATGAGGCCGGCTACTTGCTTTTGTCTTTTTGTTTCTGCTTGCATATACTCCAAATTAATACTTGTAAAATTAGCCTATTTGAGGCATATCCATAAGTATGGTTTAATTGTTCTATTATAAATAAAACAATGCGTACTAAAAGTGTAAAAAAAAGAGAATGCAGTAAAGCATTCTCTTTCTGTATAAAATTTGTAAACGATTACTTATTGTTGCTCATTTTGGCTTCAATGCTTAAAGTAGCATGTGGAACGGCGCGTAAACGGGCTTTATCAATTAATTTTCCTGTTACTCTGCAAATACCGTAAGTTTTATTTTCGATACGCATGATGGCTTTTTCTAAATGGTCGATAAACGTAATTTGGCGACTAGCCATTTGGCTTAATTGTTCTCTTTCCATGCTTAAGCTACCATCTTCCATCGTCATATAACGGTTGTCGGTTTCATCTCCACCCATATCGTCTTTACGGGTAATTAAGCCATGTAAATAAGTTAATTCTTTTTTAGCGGCTTCTAATTTGCGTAAAATTAAATCTTTGAATTCTGCTAATTCCGAATCGCTATATCTCATTGATGGAGCACCCGGATCTGTTTTAGCTTTATCCAAAACCGATTTTGTAAAATCGGGTTGATATTTACGAACTGTTTTCGTTGTAATTTTTGGAATTACAACTGGTTTAGGTGCCGGAACTTTAATGTCCTTAGCTTTAACTGCTGCTGCAGGTTTTGCTACTACTTTAGGTTCAGTAACCTTTTCTACAGGTTTCTTTGTTTCTTCTTTCTTTGCCATAGGTTTAATTACCGGTGTTTCCGGTACTTTCTTTAAAGGGGTTTGTTTTACCTCAACTACTTTCTTAACAGGAGCTTTTGCCACTGGTTTTGCCACTACTTTAGCTTTTACTGGAGTAGCAAATTTTTTTGCAGGCACTTTCGCAACTGGTTTTGCCACTGCTTTTTTTGCTGCGGGTTTAGCCACAACTTTTTTAGGTGTAGGTTTTGGCGCTACTTTTTTTACAACGGGTTTAGCGGCGGCTTTTTTAGGAGCAGCTTTAACTACAACTTTTTTTGCTACTGGTTTTGCAGCAGCTTTTTTGGGAGCTGGTTTTGCTGCAACTTTTTTCGCTGCTGGCTTTACTGCTTTTTTTACGGGTTGTTTTTTAGTGGCCATACTACTTTTCTTTTTTAAGTACGTTGACTTTTAATATGACTTCATTCAACTCAATTTCCATGCCGTTGGTTAAAACCGGTAAAAAAGCAAGCGAATCAGCCAAAATTTCCGCGCAAATATAATCTTTATATTCAATTAAAGAATCATGTAGGCTTGCATTTTCAGCTATTTCAACAATAATTCTATCGGTGAGTTCAAAGCCACTGTCTTTACGAATATTTTGAATTTTATTTACAAACTCACGGGCATTACCTTCCATTTTCAAAGCTTCGGAAATAGTAATATCGAGTGCAACTGTAAGGTTTCCTTTTCCGGCCACTTCATACCCCGGAATTTCGGCTGTTGCAATTTCTACATCTTCGGCAGAAATGTTAATTGGTGCTTCATTATTTTCTTGATAATCAGGGTTTAGTAAATAATCTCCGGCTAAAACTTGATCTATAGTAAGGTTATCGAACTGTTCAATAAGATTGGCTGCCCATTTCATTTTTGGACCTAATTTTTTGCCCAAGGTTTTAAAATTAGCCTTTGCTTTCTTCTGAATAAAATCATTATCGGCAGCCAATATATCTACCTCTTTAATATTGGTTTCGGCTTTGATAATAGATTCTACCTGCTTAATTCTATCTGCCATATGGGCATCTAAAGCAGGAATAAATACTTTTTGTAAGGGTTGGCGTACTTTAATATTTACTTTTTTGCGTAAAGAAAGGATCAGTGATGAGGCATCTTGGGCCAATTGCATGCGTTTTTCCAAATCAATATCAACCACTTCGTTATTTTTTACCGGAAAATTAGCGTGATGTACCGATTCGTGATTTTCGCGTTGGGTAACTGCATTTAAATTACTGTACAACCAATCTGCAAAGAATGGGGCAATAGGTGCCATTAGTTTGCACAAGGTTTCTAAGCATTCGTATAAAGTTTGATAGGCTGCAATTTTATCGGCTTCATATTCGCCTTTCCAAAATCTACGTCTACATAAACGTACATACCAATTGCTCAATAAACTGTCTACAAATTCTTCAATTAGTCTACCGGCTTGAGTAGGCTCATAATCATCCATGCTTGCCGTAGCATTTTCTACTAATGTATTGAGGGATGATAAGATCCAACGGTCTAATTCCGGACGATCTTTTACCGGTATATAGGCTTCTTTAAAACTAAATCCATCAACATTAGCGTATAAAGCAAAGAATTGGTAAGTATTATAGAGTGTGCCAAAAAATTTGCGTTGAACTTCTTTAATACCTTCCGTATCAAATTTCAAACTATCCCATGGAGAGGCATTGGTAATGAGGTACCAACGCGTAGCATCTGGACCAAAATTGGCAATCGTTTCAAAAGGATCAACCACATTGCCTAAACGCTTACTCATTTTATTGCCATTTCTATCCAATACTAAACCGTTACTTACAACAGTTTTATAAGCAATATTATCGAACAACAAAACGCCTAAAGCGTGTAAAGTATAAAACCAACCACGGGTTTGATCTACACCTTCTGCAATAAAATCGGCAGGAAAAGCTTCACTTACAGGTGCTCCATTGGCTTCAGTTGCAGAAGCAGCATGATATTGCCAGAAATTTTCCGTGCTTAATGGACCAAATTGGTTGTTGCTGGTATCGGGTAATCCCCATTGTGCATAAGGCATTGCACCGCTGTCAAACCAAACATCCACTAAATCCGAAACACGTTTCATGGGTTTGCCAGAATCACTTACTAAAATGATTTCATCAACGAATGGTTTGTGTAAATCGAGTATGCCTTCGTGTAAATAGTTTTGATTTACATTGCCATCAAGGCTTTCATTGGCTTTGCGTATTTCGCGGTTTAATTCCTCAATAGTACCGATGCATTTTTCTTCAGTACCATCTTCAGTTCTCCAAATTGGTAATGGCGTACCCCAATATCTGCTTCTACTTAAATTCCAATCCACCATGTTTTCGAGCCAATTGCCAAATCTGCCTGTACCTGTTGCTGCAGGTTTCCAATTGATGGTTTTATTGAGTTCAACCATGCGGTCTTTTACTGCAGTGGTTTTAATAAACCAAGCATCTAAAGGATAATAGATGATGGGCTTATCGGTGCGCCAGCAATGCGGATAATTATGTTCGTATTTTTCTACTTTAAATGCTCGATTTTCTTTTTTTAATTTAACCGCTATATCAACGTTTACATCTACGTAATCTTTTTCGTCTTTATAATCTTTTACATAACGGCCACTGAATTCTCCCGAACCTTCAATGAATTTTCCTTCTTTATCGATGAGGGTTAAAATGCCAATATTGTTTTTCTTACCAACTTTATAGTCATCGGCGCCAAAAGCAGGTGCAGTATGTACAATGCCGGTTCCATCTTCTGTGGTAACAAAATCGCCAACAATTACTTTAAAAGGACTTGCACCCGGCGTTAATGATTCAATTACAGCCGTACTGTTAGACTCGAATGCTAAGATTTGTTCGTAGGTGCATCCTTCTAAATCTTTACCGGTAACTTGGGTAATAATTTTCCAAGGAATGATTTTATCACCTTCTTTGTAGTCATCAAAAGCTGCGTTTTCACCTTCTGCTTTAAAGTACTTCGAAAGCAGGTTTTTTGCCAATATAACGTTTACGGGCAAATGCGTATAAGGATTGAAAGTACTTACAATAACATATTCAATAGAAGGGCCAACAGTTAAACCAAGGTTAGAGGGCAGGGTCCAAGGAGTGGTTGTCCAAGCCATAAAGAATAGTTCATCTTTATTGATTATGGGGGCATTTTTTAAAGTTTCAAATAAGGTTGACGATGCCGCATTGTTAATGGCTTTAAACATGACTACTGCACTGGTATCTTTTACATCTTTATAAGTGCCGGGCTGGTTTAATTCGTGCGATGATAAGCCGGTGCCTGCAGCCGGAGAGTAGGGTTGTATACTCACGCTTTCGTACAAGTAGCCTTTTTTATACAATTCGCTTAATATCCACCAAAGGGTTTCTACATAATTGTTTTCGAACGTGATGTAGGGTTTATTAAGATCTACCCAGTAGCCCATTTTTTTGGTGATATCATCCCATTTGTCTTTATATTTTAAAACTTCTTTTCGGCAAGTTGCATTGTAGTCTTCTACAGTAATTTTTTTGCCGATATCTTCTTTGGTGATGCCCAATAATTTTTCAACGCCTAATTCAACGGGTAAGCCATGTGTATCCCAACCGCCTTTGCGTTTTACTTGAAAACCTTGCATGGTTTTATAGCGGCAAACCAAATCTTTTAACGTACGCGAAATAACGTGGTGAATGCCCGGCATTCCATTGGCGCTTGGGGGGCCTTCGTAGAAAACAAAAGCGGGGGCACCGTTTCTAAGGGTAACGCTTTTTTCAAATGCTTGATGTTTTTCCCATTTGTTCAAAATTTCTTCGCCGATGTTGGGAAGATTCAGTTGTGGGTATGCTGTGTATTTATCCGCCATAATGAATGCTGCAAAGTGTGTTTGAAATGGCTGCAAAGGTAATAAAATAGCTAGTTTCGGCCGTCTTGATTTTGAATACATTTAAAGATCCCTTTGGGCTATAGTATAAATACTAGAAAGGGCTGAGTAAAAACACCTGCAAATACATCAAATAAAAATAAATATATCAAAAATTGTAAGTTTTTTAACTTTTGGCACAATATTGGATTTGTTTTAGATGACCACCAATATGGTCGATTTAATATCCTATTTTTCTGAAGTGTTTTGTAAAAGCCACTTACTATGAATTTACCACAAGGTTGTTTTTAAACGTAGGTTTAAGCTACAAGGAAAAACAATTTTAAAAACGAAAGTATTCAGCTTTTTGCTGGTTAGGGTTTTATTAGGGTATAACGGGGGTACTCCTGCTCCCGTTACTTACTAACATTATTATAGAATGGGTCCCGTAACGAATTCCAATATCCTCTGAGCACCACGAAGACCTGAACCATAATAGAGAAAAAATTAATTATCCAATTACCTGATTAAACCAAGTTGGTATCAAAAAGCAAAAAAAGGGCAGCTTAATTAAGCTGCCCTTTTTTGTTGACTGTATACAGTTTATTTAGAAAGTTGTAGTACCGTTTGATTGATACGTATAACGGAATCTGTAAATCAATTTGGTGGGAGTTGGTCCAACAAATGCATCATAATCAGTAGCTAACAATTCTAACTTCACATAATAATTATCGGCTGTACGGAATAAAAATGTTTGTCCGGCTTTTGGTGCAAAAGAACGTGTTGCAGGGTTGTAATTATACCAACTACCATCTTTAATCCCTTTTTGACTGGTAGTAGTATCGTAGGCATATCCTGTAGAAGGTGCTGCAGTTACATTACTATAAATAGCATTTTGAAGAATAGCACCAGCATTTCCCGGGCCATAAGCACCACTATTTAAAATGAAAGTGGTAAATCTTAAACCGAAATCCCATTTTGTAGTTGCACTATCGGCATTGGCCACTACAGCACCATTTTTAAAACTAAAGAAGGTAAAAGGAGCTGCACTGCTAAAGTTTACTCGAACAGAATCGGTTTTTGTAACGATGGTGATCGGCGGCGTTTTAGTTTTTTTGCAAGATGTAAAACTAAGGAGTGCTGCAACACTAATCACACTTAATGTGAGGATTGATTTTTTCATTGTTTTGTGTATTTTTTATTGTAGTTGAAAGTTCAAATTGATAAAATAGGTACGGCCGGGTATACTCGGTAATTGAGTAATATTGGTGTAATCGAGTAAATTATCGATACCGGCTTGTATAGAAATACCTTTTTTAAATTCTTTAGTAAGCGTTGTGTTGAGCATAACGTAGCCTGCAGCATATTCTCTATCGTCATCTAAAATATTGTTGCCATTGATATCGCTAAATCCAAATCTTCCACGATATACCGCACGAGCACTAATGCCTGCTTTTTGTTTTTCGTTTCTATATGCAACTTGAAGGTTGGCGCTATGTTTACTTCTATTAAATAAACCACCGTAATCGCTCATGGAAATCACTTTGCTATCGTATGGTGGAGCAGGGTTTCTGCTGATGATTTGTTTGTTACGAATTTGTTGAACAACATCTTTGTCTTTTGCTTCTAAATATTGATAGCCTGCATTCAATGTAAAAGCTTTGCTGATTTCATGTTGAATAGATAAATCGGCCCCTTGTGTAAAAACCCTATTCAAATTCATGTAGCTAAAAATAGCTTGTGAATTAATTTTTGTAAAAGGCAAGTTGAATCTTTCAATAAGATTTTGAATATCGTTACGGAAAATATTACTGCTAATGGTTAATCTAGGATTGATTCTATACCTAAATCCGGCATTAATACCAACCGATTGTTCGGGGATAAGATTGCCGGCATTGCGAAAATTGCTGATGTTGATGTTGCCATCTAATTGTCCTTGTTGTTGTAAAAGTTCTAATCCATTAAACAATTCATTGGCACCAAATAAAGTATAGCCTACTAGTGAATTAGTAAAGGATAAAAATTGTTGTCTAAAGTCTGGTGCTTTAAACCCTGTACCAATAGATCCTGTAATAGTGAATTTATCATTTACTTTATATGCCAATGCAGTTTTAGGGTTAAACTGTACATTATATAAACTGTGTTTATCTAACCTTGCGCCAACAGTTACATTGAGTTTGTTTTTAATTACCCATTCTTTTTGTGAAAACAAGTAAAAAGCATTGAATTGACGTTCTTGTGTATACCTATTGGCATTGATGGTTTCGTAGATATAACCAATACCTGCAATGAATTTTTGATTTTTCTTTTGGCCTAATTCTAACTGAATTTCGGGTTTCAACATGTATTGTGCCATGAAAGAACGGTCAAAAGCTTGATTGTTTTTCTTTAAATAAACATCGGCATCATTTCTATATCCGGTTACATACATTCGGGTATAGAGTTTCGCATTAGCCGACAATTTTGTGGTTAATTGGTTATTGAAACTCCAATCGGTTTCTTTGCTTGTTCCGGCCACTGGATCGGGATCGGCACCGGTAAACACCAAGTAATTATTGAATTGTTTTTGAGCGAAAATTCTAACAGACGATTGCAGTCTGTTGTTTTCATTTAAATCCATTACTGCTTTAGCTGCAACAGAAAAATTGTGAAATGGATCGGCAGTTTTACCATAAATGGTTTTATCTAAATCGTATCCACTGCTTCTTAAACTATTGGCAAAAAGTTGGAAGGTAGATTTTCTTGTTCTTAATGCAGTACTTCCACTAAAACCCCATGTGTTATTGCTGGCATGGTGTATTTGTGCTTCAGTTTTTTGGCGATCGGGGCGTTCGGTAATGATATTAATTACACCGGCCAATGCATCGGAACCAAATAAACTGGTTGAGGGACCTTTGACGATTTCTATTTGATGAATATTACCTACAGCAATTCTACCCAAATTTAAAATACCTGCATTTCTACCGGTAAGTGGCTCGCCATCTACTAAAATAAGTGTATAAGCCGGATCTAATCCTTGTAATTGAATACCACTGCCAAATGGATTTGGATATCCTTGTAAAGCTTGCCCGAGTGGATTATCGGCCATAACCAAACCGGTTTGTTGTTGAAGAATTTCAATCAACTTCTGGCTACCCGTTTGGCGAATGAACGCTTTACTGATTACCTGGATGGGTACCGGAATATCTCCAATACTTTTTTCTGTACGGGTTGCAGTTACAACAACCTCATTTAATACAGATGTATCTCCAAATTTATGTTGTGCACTTGTTGTAAAAGCGCTCAACATCATGAGAAGAAAAATGGCGATTTGAATGTTGCTGTGTTTCATAATTTCTATGCAGCAAAAATCAACTACATTTTAAAGAGTTTTATCATGTAATTGTCAAGAAATGCCAAAATGAGCAATGTCATAGCAATATGACAATCGTCATGTTTTTGTTGAAACGCTTTATGGTAAAGGATTACAGCGCCTTGTCGAGCTGTGCTTCAATTTTGAGTAAGGATTCGGCAATTTCTTTTTCTGCAACAGGGCTGCCGCCGGAGGTAACTTGAGTGGCATACCAAATCATCACCATCGCCAAGTAATCTTGTAAATCTTTACCAGCAAATTGCGTTTTAAATTCGATGATTTTATCGTTGATGATTTTTAAGGTATTGCGAATAACGGCCTCATCTTCGGGATGCGTTTTAATGCGATACGTACGATCGGCAATAACGATATTGATAGGTATGAGTTCCGACATAATTTTTTATTCACCTAATAAAACAATGCATTTATCTATTTCGCGGATATATTGACTGATTTGTTTTTCGAATTGCTTTTTATCCGTTTGATTCATATTGCCCGCCGCAGTTTTTAAAATACTCACTTGTTGCTCTAATTGATTCAATTGCGTTTCGTATTGCGCATTAGAATCTTTCAATGCAGCCAATGATTTTTTCAATTGCACATTTTCTTGTTGCAAATTTTCTTGTTGCTTTAACAACAATTGCAATTTGTTTTGAATGCGTTTAATATGGTCTTGAATATGTTCCAATTTTTTTGTAAAATAGGCGTTTATTTTCTAATCTCGGCATGAAGTTCTTTTTCGTAGGCCGATATAATTTTTGCCATCATGGCGTCAATTTCTTTATCGGTAAGTGTTTTTTCTTCATCTTGAAAGGTAAAACTCACCGCCATTGATTTTTTGCCGGCACCTAACTTTTCGCTTTCAAAAATATCAAACAATTCTAAAGATTTTAAGCGATTTACTTTTGCCAATTGGGTAGCTTTTTCAACGGCTTCAAATTTTAATTGCTTATCTACAACAATAGCAACATCGCGTTGCACAGCCGGGAATTTTGCAATGCCTGTATAAGTAATTTTTACTTTTTTAGATTGCTCTATCAATTCATCCCAATAGATATCTGCATACAATACAGGTTGTTTAATATCGAAACTGTCTTGTGTTTTTTTATTTACGATACCTACAATGCCAATTCCTTTACCTCCCGATATAAATTCAATACAAGCATCTAGTTTTTCATTGCTTTCTACAGTATTGTATTGAAGGGTTAAGCCTGCATTTTGCGCTATACGATCTACAATTGCTTTAGCATAATAGATATCGGCTTTATTGCCTTTGCCTTTCCAACTATCGGCCAAGGTTTTACCACTGATGTAAATAGCCAAATGTGCTTTTTCTGAAAATACGCCTGTTCCTCCGGTGGTATAAGTTTTTCCAAATTCAAAGAAACGGATATCGTTATTTTTTCTATTGAGGTTGTAGGCAACACTTTCCAATCCCGTTTCAATCATACTGGGGCGCATTACATTTAATTCGGCACTTAAGCTGTTGATCATTTTAACCGTATGGCTTAAAGTGTTGTCATTGTAATAGGCCGAGTTGGTGATGCTATTGGTAAAAATTTCATTGAACCCGTTGCCCACTAAATAGGCAGCAATTTTTTCGCGGGTTGCAGCATCATGACTAAGGGTTTCTACTGCAGGAGAAAGACTAATCGTGGCCGGTATTTCAATATTATCCAACCCATCTATACGCATAATTTCCTCTACAATATCGGCAGCAATGGTAATATCGGGTTTGCTAAAAGGCACACAAATTCTAATATCATCTAAACCTTCTTTCAAAATTTCGAAACCTAATGCTACTAAAATATTTTTTATCGTATCGCCGTGGTAGTTTTTACCGCTTAATTTTTTGAGGTAATGATATTTGAGTGTTACTGTATTTTTTTCTTTTGGAGCAGGATAGATGTCAATAACATCAGAAGCAATAATACCTCCCGCAATTTCCTTAATCATAAGGGTAGCACGCTTGAGTACGTTAACTGTATTACTGATGTCTACGCCTTTTTCAAAACGCGTTGCAGCATCTGTTCTTAATCCATGACGTAATGAGGTTTTACGAATAGCAGTAGGATTAAACCATGCACTTTCTAAAAAGATATTGGTAGTACTATCGCTAACACCGCTGCCTAAGCCACCATATACACCTGCTATACACATGGGTTGAGCTGCATTGCAAATCATTAAATCTTCGGCAAATAATTTTCTTTCTTTTTGATCTAATGTGGTAAATCCTTCACCTGCTTCTACATTTTTCACGATTACTTTATTGCCTTCAATTTTTTGTGCATCAAATGCATGTAAAGGCTGTCCGGTTTCGTGTAATATAAAATTGGTGATGTCTACAATATTGTTGATGGGTTTTAATCCAATGCTGCGTAATTTATTTTGTAACCAATCCGGACTAGGAGCAATGGTTATATTCTGGATACTGATGCCACTGTAGCGCAAACAATCGGTATTGTTTTCGATAACTACTTCAATATTGGCGTCTTTGCTATCGGCTTTAAATCCGTTTTTGAATGGAAGTTTAACCGGTGCATCCTTTTTTTGATGGTGTGCTAAATACGCACAAACATCTTTGGCAACACCAATATGGCTCATGGCGTCCATTCGATTGGGGGTTAAGCCAATTTCGAAAATGTAATCTTCATACGGTTGAAAATAATCGGCAGCGGGAGTACCCGGTATACAAGTATCGGGTAAAATCATAATACCAGCATGGTTATCACTTAAGCCAATTTCATCTTCTGCGCAAATCATACCAAAGCTTTCAACGCCTCTGATTTTTGCTTTTTTCATGGTAAGCGGTTCGCCTGTGGAAGGATAAATAGTGGTACCTACTGTGGCAACTACAACTTTTTGTCCGGCAGCAACATTCGGTGCACCACATACAATTTGCAAAGGTTCGGGTAATCCGATATCAACCTTGGTTAAACTTAATTTATCGGCATCGGGGTGTTTTTCGCAAGCCACAACAGCGCCAATTACTAAGCCTTGTAATCCACCTTTAAGGGCTTCGTATTTTTCTAAGCTTTCAACTTCCAAACCGATGGAGGTTAAAATGCGACTTAATTTTTCCGGTTCTATCCTTTCTGGTAAGTAATCACAAAGCCAGTTATAACTAATAGTCATGTATATCTTTATTGATGAATCTGGCTGCAAATATAACTATTGGCGGGGTAAGCATAAAGTAGAGTTGCAATTGGCGCCAATTTTTGTTGTTTAATCATTCAAACTGAAAAAAACAAGGACTGATTTTTTTTCAATTCGTGCAGAAATTTTCTGAAGCACTTACTCGTATGTTAATAAATCGTTACGTAGTTAGACTCTATTTGCCCCTTTGTTGTGCATTGCATGTTAATAACCCGTTAATAAGCTATCTTTATGTGTGAATGGAGCGTGGATAATCGTTTGAAAAAGTTAATAACACTGTTTGTAGAATCGAACATCAATGAATTGAAATTATCTTAGCCGTCCTGTAAAATTTTCAACGCTTATAGTAGCCTGTTTTTTTGATAAGTACTAAAGATTGCTGATGGAATAGGTAAACAATTATCACAACAATACAATTGAAAAATAAGAGAACAAATGGATTTGACGAACCTAAATAAAGATCGAAAAGCTAGAAGAAAATCTCCTTTAGATATGGGAAATATGGTTTTTGGAAAAGTACCGCCTCAAGCCAAAGAATTGGAAGAAGCTGTATTGGGTGCTATTATGCTCGAAAAATCGGCATTTGATACCGTTATTGAAATTTTAAAATCGGATTGTTTTTATAGCGAAGCCAACCAACGCATTTTTAAAGCCATGATATCCTTGGCACAAAAAACTATGCCTATTGATTTGCTTACGGTTGTTGAAGAGTTGAAATTAAAGGAAGAATTAGATATTGTAGGGGGTGCTTATTATGTATCTAAACTTACCAATTCGGTAGTATCATCTGCAAATATTGAAACCCACTCTAGGATCATTTTACAGAAATTTATTCAGCGCGAATTGATTAGAATCAGTGGCGAAATTATTGGCGATGCCTATGAAGATAGTACCGATGTATTTGATTTATTAGATGATGCCGAAAGTAAATTGTTTGAAATTACCAATAATCACTTGCGCAAAAATTTTGATGACATCAATACTGTATTGGTTAAAACCATTCAGAAAATTGAGGATATGCGCAATAGGGATGAAGATATTACCGGTGTGCCTAGTGGCTTTCCTACACTTGATGGCATTACGTATGGATGGCAACCTACCGATTTGATCATTCTTGCAGCAAGGCCTTCTGTTGGTAAAACAGCATTTGCGCTTAACCTTGCCCGTAGTGCGGCATTAAATGCAAAGAAACCTTTTCCGGTTGCTTTCTTTAGTTTAGAGATGAGTGCAGGGCAGTTGGTAACCCGTATTTTAAGTGCCGAAAGTGAAATTCATTTGCAGAAAATTTCTCGTGGACATTTAGAAGAACACGAAATGGCCCAATTGTATAAAAAAGGAATTGAACGTTTATCTAAGGCACCTATTTTTATTGATGATACAGCGGCACTAAATATTTTTGAATTGAGGGCCAAATGTCGTCGTTTAAAAAACAAACACAATGTTGGCTTAATCATCATCGATTATTTGCAATTGATGAGTGGCAGTAGCGAAAACAGAAATAGCAATCGAGAACAAGAAATCAGTAGAATTTCGAGAGATTTGAAAGGCTTGGCTAAAGAACTTCAAGTGCCTATTATTGCTTTATCTCAGTTGAGTAGGGAAGTAGAAAAAAGAAAAGAAGGTGCTAAAATTCCACAGTTAAGCGATTTGAGAGAATCGGGTGCCATTGAGCAAGATGCGGATATGGTGATGTTCTTGTACCGTCCAGAATACTATGATATTACTTCTACCGAAATGGGCGAAAGCAATAAAGGCGAAACCTATGTAAAAATTGCAAAACACAGAAATGGTAGTTTAGAAACAGTAAA
>JBMOEQ010000057.1:0-14649 GCA_049314655.1 Ferruginibacter sp.
CTATTAGCTTTTTCGCCATAAAAAATACCCATCACCAATAAGATGAGGACGATTGGTTGACGAATAGCGTTGAATGTAGGTTTCAATTGCATTTGAAATTATGTCTTTTCAAATTTACCGTAAATCTACTTATAAGGTTCAATTGTTGTACGAACTCTATGGAAAGCATAAAAAAATGCCAACAAAAAGCATAAAAAATACGGACTTTCATCAAGTCCGTATCCTGTGTAGTAATAAAGCAACCGTTATTTTAAAGGTTCAAATTTTGCTTGGAAGAACCGTAGATATTTGGGTTCATAAATCATTTTTAACCCTTTGATATTTTTTCTGCGTTCGTAAACCCGTGCAGTTGATTCGGCAATAACATCCATATGGGCTTGAGTGTACACTCTTCTTGGAATAGTGAAACGCACCAATTCCAATTTTGGAAAATAGTTTTCGCCATTGGCTTTTCTTCCTGCAGAAACTACACCTCTTTCCATGGTTCTTACCCCGGCATCTAAATATATTTCGGCAGCTAAAGTTTGTGCCGGAAATTGATCTTGAGGCACATGCGGTAAAAACTTTTTCGCATCTACAAAAATGCCATGTCCGCCAATAGGTTTTACAATAGGCACATTGTATTCAATCATTTTTTCACCGAGGTAGATTACTTGTCCAACCCTAGCTTTAATATGATCATCACTTACACTTTCTCCAATACCGATAGCCATGGCTTCCATATCTCTACCGGCTAAACCACCATAAGTATGTAAGCCTTCATACACTACTACCATGTTTCTGGCTTCTTCAAAAACATCCCAATCATTTACAGCTAAAAATCCACCAATATTTACCAACGCATCTTTTTTGGCACTCATGGTAGCGCCATCTGTTAAAGAACAAATTTCTTTTACAATGGCTTTTATAGGTTTATTTGCATACCCTTTTTCACGTTGTTGAATGAAGTAAGCATTTTCTGCAACGCGTGTCATATCATGAATTACACGGATGCCATGTTTTTTTGTGAGTGCTCTTAACTCTTTTAAGTTTTTAATGCTAATGGGTTGTCCGCCTGCCATGTTAACACTGGTTGCAATACTTACATAGGGGATTTTTTCGGCGCCGTGTTTTTTAATCAGTTTTTCTAATTTGTTGAGGTCTACATTGCCTTTAAAACCAAATTCATTTTCGGGGTCGTGCGCTTCATCAATAATGATATCTTCAAATTTTCCTCCTGCCAATTCTTGGTGTAAACGTGTTGTGGTGAAATACATATTACCCGGAATGATATCACCTTTTTTAATCAAGATTTTTGAGAGGATATTTTCAGCGCCTCTACCTTGGTGTGTAGGAATAAGATATTTGTATCCATATACATCTTTCACCACAGATTCTAAATGATAGAAATTTCTACTGCCTGCATACGCTTCATCGCCCATCATCATACCTGCCCATTGGCGATCGCTCATTGCAGAGGTTCCACTATCGGTTAATAGATCGATGTATACATCTTCCGATTTCAAGAGAAATGTATTGTAACCTGCGCCAATCATAGCTTTTTTGCGTTGCGCAGCGGTGGTCATTTTTAATAATTCCACCATTTTAATTTTGTAGGGCTCGGCCCAACTGTGTTTAATGTTTTTCATTTTTCTATGCGTTGAATTATTGAACGGGTTTTAATTTTGCTGTAAAATGACGAAGCAATGGCGCTTCTTCTATAATTTCCATCCCTTTAATTGCTTGTCGATTATTGTAAACTTCTATGATCACTTCTGCTACATAATCAATATGACTTTGCGTATACACTCTTCTAGGAATGGCTAAACGAACCAATTCTAATGGAGCAGGTACGAGTTGATGTTGGTCGTTATATTTTCCAAACATTAAAGAACCAATTTCTACTCCACGAATGCCTCCATGAACATAGAGTGCACCAACCAATGCCTGACCGGGATATTGATGCACCGGAATATGATTTAAGAAAGCTTTTGCATCGAGGTAAACTGCATGTCCGCCTGCAGGTTGCATTACCGGAACATTGGCAGCAATTAATTTATTGGTTAAATATTCAATACTACGAATTCTGTATTGGAGATAATGTTCATCCATCACTTCATACAATCCAATGGCAATGGCTTCTAAATCTCTTCCGGCCAAACCACCATAAGTTGGAAATCCTTCGGTGATTACCAATAAATTTCTGCATTGTAAAGCCAATGCTTCATCTTGCATGGCTAAAAAACCGCCAATATTTGCAAAGGCATCTTTTTTGGCACTCATCGTGCATCCGTTAGCGTAAGAGAATATTTCTTTTACAATTTCCGGGATAGGAGTGTTGGCATATTCGGCTTCTCGGAGTTTGATGAAATAAGCATTCTCTGCAAATCTACATGCGTCTATAAAAAGTGGTATTTTATATGCTTTACAAACGGCACTGGTTTCACGAATGTTTTGCATGCTTACTGGTTGTCCGCCACCCGAATTATTGGTGATGGTAATCATACATAACGGAATATTTTCGGCACCTTTTTCTTCAATGGTTTTTTTCAACAGTTCTATATCCATATTGCCTTTAAAAGCAGCAGGTATAGAAGGATGTTTACCGGCTTCGCACAATACATCAATAGCTTCGGCTCCCGAAAATTCAATATTGGCCCTTGTTGTATCAAAGAAGGTATTGCTGATAAAATATTTTCCTTTTCCGCCTAAAATGCTGAATAATATTTTTTCGGATGCCCTGCCTTGGTGCGTAGGAATAACCAGTGGCATGCCGGTAATATCTTTTATAGCCGATTCAAATCTAAAAAAGCTTGGGCTTCCTGCATACGATTCATCGCCTTGCATGATGCCTGCCCATTGGTTGCTACTCATGGCACTGGTACCACTATCGGTAAGCAAATCAATCAACACATCTTTTGAATGAATAAGAAAAGGATTGTAATGCGCATTTTTTAAAATGATTGCACGTTCTTCGGCCGTATTAAAATAAATGGGCTCAACCGATTTTATACGAAAGGGTTCTATAATGGTTTGCATAATAGATATTTAGTTTTATTAGATAAAAATTAAATCGTTGTGATGCTATTGAAAACAGTAAAGTGTACAGGATATCAGCATAGCCAAATTGGCTAGAAGGAGGGAAGCTACGAAGGGCGACTAATGATATTTTTCCAAATGTTCATTAAAACAAAAGTCGGCAACTAAACTAAGTCAGCAAATGATTTTCATCATGTGTATAAAGTTACTCGTCATGTAAATGAGCATTGCTTTCGGTTTTACACCAAGCAAAAATGCCGCAGTAATTGCGGCACAAGTTTTATGAATCAGGATTTTTAACCTTTAATAATTTTTTGATAGCTGGTGGCGATGCCTTTAATTAAGGAAGAACTGAAACCTTGGTGTTCCATTTCATTTAATCCGGCAATGGTACAACCTTTGGGAGTAGTTACTTTATCAATTTCTTGTTCGGGATGGGTACCTTTTTTTAGCAACAATTCGGCAGCGCCTTTTACGGTTTGTGCAGCAATTAAATTGGCGGTTACCGAATCAAAACCAATTTCTATACCACCTTGTATATTGGCTCTAATATAGCGCATGGCATAAGCTGTTCCACATGCACCTAGTACAGTGGCAGCGTCCATTAATTTTTCATCAATAATGGCCACTTTTCCCAATACCGTAAAAATATCTTTTACATATTGAATGTCTTCGGGTTTTGCTTGTGTGTAACTAATGCAAGTCATGCTTTCTTGAATAGCAATGGCCGTATTGGGCATTGCTCTAAAAACAGGAATTTTCTTTTTTATCACCGTATTAATGTCTTGCATAAAAATGCCGGTTACAACCGAGCATAAAATATGTTTAGAACCGATGGCCGATTTAAATCCATTTAATACTTCACTTACTTGAAATGGTTTTACAGCAAGAATTACCAAATCGCTTTTTTTTACCGCAGCAATATTGTCGCTCATTACTTGAACACCTTTTTTGGCAAGATGATCTAATGTGGCAATATTTCTTTTGGTAATGGTAATATCGCCTGCTTTACAAAATTTACTAATCAGTAAACCTTCTGCAATTGCTGTTCCTAAATTTCCGCCGCCAATGATGGCAATTTTTTTATTCATGTTACAATGATTATAAAGCAGTAAGAGCTTGTTCCGATTCTTGTGAAGCTAATAAATTTCCGATAGCATTATCGTATTGGTTTTTCCAATAATCAATATTGCCCCAAGATGCGCCATCAATTTCAATATTGCCTAAGGTTACTGTTCCTAATTTTTCGTGAATAACATTTAAGCCGTTTAAACGGGCTTCAAATGCTTCAATTTTTTCGGAGGCAACACTTACCACAATTCTGCTTTGTGCTTCGCCAAATAAGAAGGCATCTTTTCTTATTGCTTTGTTGGTAGTAATAGCGTAACCCAAATTGCGATTAAAACAGCTTTCTGTTAAGGTTACCCATAATCCGCCTTCGCTGATATCATGTGCCGATTGAATGTGTTTTTCTTTGATGATTAAGCTAGTGTTTTGTTGTAATGTAAATTCTTCTTCCAAATCGAAATGTGGCGCTGTGCTATATTCTATGTTCAATATTTTATGTACATATTCTGATGAGCCAATATCATTTCTACTGGTGCCCAATAAATAAATGGCATCACCTGCATTTTTAAAATCCATGGTCATCTTATTGCTCATGTCATCTAATAAACCTACCATTCCAATTGTTGGGGTTGGATATACGGCTCCATCGGGCGATTGATTATAAAAGCTCACATTGCCACCGGTAACAGGTGTATCAAATTTAACGCAGGCTTCACCCATGCCTTTGATGGCGTTTACAAATTGATAATACACTTCTGGATTATACGGGTTGCCAAAATTTAAACAATTGGTGATACCTAACGGTTGCGCACCACTGCAAACAATATTTCTTGCAGCTTCGGCAACGGCAATCATTGCGCCTTTATAAGGATCGGCAAATACATATCGGCTATTGCAATCTGTAGTTAATGCTAAACCTTTGTTTGTTGGTTTGGCCAATACAATAGCTGCATCACTGGGGGCATTGGTTTGTGTTGTTCCTGCACCTACCATACTGTCGTATTGCGTGTATACCCAACGTTTACTGGCAATATTTGGAATAGTAATCAGTTGCTCGGCAATGCTTTTTAAATCGGTTGGTTCGGGAATTGAATGAGCATCAAATGCATTGATTTTTTCTAAATAAGTTGGGGTAGAAAATGATCTTTCATATTGAGGTGCACCTCCACCTAAAACCAATTCTTCTGCAGGCAATACTGCTTCTAATTGATTGTTCATGTAAAACTCCAATAACCCATCATTGGTTACAACGCCAATTTCGCTGCAAGGCAAATCCCATTTTTCAAATACAGCAATCACTGCAGCTTCTTTGCCTTTTTCAACTACCATTAACATACGTTCCTGACTTTCGCTCAATAGTAATTCCCAGGCTTTCATATTTTGTTGGCGCATGGGTACTTTGTCTAGGTAAATGCGCATACCCGATTTTCCTTTTGCACTCATCTCGGCAGTAGAGCAAATAATACCGGCGGCACCCATATCTTGCATGCCTACTATTGCGCCTGTTTGAATTACTTCTAAACAAGCTTCTAATAATTTCTTTTCTTGAAACGGATCGCCAACTTGCACGGCGGGTAAATCTTCAACACTATCGGCAGTAATATTTGCCGATGCAAATGAAGCACCGCCAATACCATCTTTACCGGTTGCACTGCCAACAAAAAATACAGGATTACCCACACCTTCTGCTGTTGCTGAAATGGTTGTGCCATTTTTTAAAATACCCACACTCATGGCATTTACTAGCGGGTTTGTATGATAGCAATCTTCAAAATAAATTTCTCCACCTACAGTAGGCACACCAAAGCAATTGCCATAATGCCCAATACCATGCACCACACCTGCAAGCAAATGTTGTGTTTTGGGAGAAGATAAATTACCGAAACGCAATGAGTTTAAAGAAGCAATTGGTCGGGCACCCATGGTAAAAATATCCCGGTGTATACCACCTACACCCGTTGCTGCTCCTTGAAAAGGTTCAATGGCACTGGGGTGATTATGACTTTCAATTTTAAACACTACACCATAACCGTCGCCAATATCCATTAAGCCGGCATTTTCTTCTCCGGCTTTAACCAGCATTTTTTTGCCTTCTCGGGGTAATGTTTTCAACCATTTAATAGAATTTTTATAACTGCAATGTTCGCTCCACATAGCACTGAAACAACAAAGTTCCGTGAAGTTGGGGGTGCGACCGATTTTAGCTTTTATTAATTCAAATTCATCTGCGGTGAGCCGTAATTGTTCGGCTGTGGTGGCTGTTATTTCCATAATGTTGAAAGAAAGTGCGAAGCTACAATTTGAAATCATTGTTTACGTAAGTAGTGTAGTAATTATTTTAACTAACTTCCCACAATAAATTTTAGGCTTGAATTATCTGTTGTTTATCATCTATTTAATTGTGGTTTCGTGGGCTTTAACACGCAGTGCCTTTTTGCGAAAGGCCGGCATGCCTGCTGGGGTTATTGTTGGGTTATTTGTATTGAAAGTATTGGTAGGATGTTTCAATGTTTGGTTAAGTTATAAATTAAGTCCAATTCCGGATGTAGAAATGTATCATGCCGAAAGTGTGAAAGAATACCATTTGCTGTTTAATGAACCATTGCAGTATTTCACCAATATCTTTCACTCGGGTTATGCTACCGGATACGATACGATGTTAAAACCGGGCACTTCTTATTGGAACGATCTCACCAGTAACTTAATCATCAAATTTTTATCGGTTTGCAATATTTTTAGTGGGGGAAATTTTTATATCAATTTGATTTTTTTTAATGCACTCTGCTTTTTTGGAATTACCGGCCTATATAGGGTATTTGTTCAAGTTTTTAAGCATCGATGGATACCATTGATTACATGCTTTTTACTGCCTACCGTACTTTTTTACAGCAGCGTTACACATAAAGATGGCTTCATTTTAGCGGCTATTGGTACCATCTTTTATAATATGTATCGCTTGCTTGAGGATGGTTCTAAGCTGGTATTAAGAATAGGCATCATAGTAGCATTGTTGTTTTTAATGCTTTTATTAAGAAATTATTCAGCATTGGCTATGGTGCCAGTATTGCTTTTTTGGTATTTGATTGCGCATAAAAAAATTACTATCGGAAAAGCCGTATTGGGTGTTTATGGAATGGGGTTGGTATTGTTCTTTGGTGTTGGATACATTTTTCCAACATTAAATTTTCCTTTATTTATAGCGCAGAAGCAAGAAGCATTTTTAGGATTACCCAAGCCTAATACCTATATAGAATTACAAACTTTAGAACCGCATTTTATAAGTTTTGTGATGAATTTGCCACAAGCACTGGCACATGTTTTTTTAAGACCATGGTGGGGCGATCTTCAAAAATCTATTTATTTATTGCCGCATATTGTGGAATGGACAATTTATATCCTTGCTTTAGTTGTTTATTTAGCATTTCGGATTAAATCCATTTCAAAGCCTGCCCTTCAGTTTATATGGGTTGGATTGCTTTTCTCCTTGCCAATTTTATGCATTATTGGATATACGGTGCCTGTTTTAGGAGCTATAGTTAGATATAGAACCATTGTATTGCCCTTCTTATTAACCCCAGTTTTTTGTTTAACAAATTGGTCATTGATAAGCAGTAAATTTAATATTATAAAAAAATAAATATTTTTTATTTTACTGTTTCGCCTTTAAATAATGGTTTAATGTTGATAAAATATTGATTATTTGAAAATAATAATCTTAAATTGTGCATTCAAAATCTTAAAATCAATGCAATCTTTACGTTTTAAAGCAATCGACAATTTACGTCAGAACCAAGAGGTTACAGTAAAAGCCTCAGCAAAAATTACCAGTATTTTTAATGAGAATGTGTTCACTTTAAAAACCGCTCGCCAGTTTTTAAGCTATGAAGCGTATAAAAGTTTACTTGCATCAATTAAAAGTGGCAAAAAGATCGACCGCAGTATGGGTAACCAAATTGCAAACGGTTTAAGAGCTTGGGCAGAAAGCAAAGGAGTTACTCATTATACGCACTGGTTTCAACCCTTAACCGATTTATCGGCAGAAAAACATGATTCATTTTTTACATTGAAAGGTGATGGTACGCCTATTGAAGAATTTGAAGGTGGTGCATTAATTCAACAAGAGCCTGATGCATCTTCTTTCCCTTCAGGAGGTTTGCGTGCAACTTTTGAAGCACGTGGCTACACTGCTTGGGATCCTTCTTCTCCAGCTTTCATTATGGAAATTGGACAAGGAAAAACATTATGTATTCCTACCATTTTCGTTTCATATACCGGCGAATCTTTAGATGCTAAAACGCCTTTAATTAAAGCTTTAGTGGCATTAGATAAAGCGGCTGTTGATGTTTGTCAGTATTTCGATAAAAATGTTTCAAAAGTTACTGCAACATTAGGATGGGAGCAGGAGTATTTTGTAATTGATGCTGGATTGGCTTATGCTCGTCCGGATTTAGTAATGACCGGTCGTACTGTATTTGGTCATGCGCCTGCAAAAGGACAACAATTAGAAGATCATTATTTTGGCGCTATTCCGGAGCGTGTATATGCGTTCATGCGTGATTTTGAACAAGAATCTTACAAATTGGGTATTCCTTTACGTACCCGCCATAATGAAGTTGCACCTTCTCAATTTGAGTGTGCACCAATTTTCGAAGAAGCGAATTTGGCCGTAGATCACAATACATTATTAATGGATGTGATGACACGTGTAGCAAAGCGCCATAACCTTATGGTATTGTTACATGAAAAACCATTTGCTGGTATTAACGGTAGCGGTAAGCATAATAACTGGAGTATTGCAACAGATACAGGCGTTAACTTATTGGCACCGGGTAAAACACCAAAAACCAATTTGATGTTCCTTACCTTTTTTGTAAATACAATTAAGGCGGTACACGATTATGCAGGTTTATTGCGTGCATCAATTGCAAGTGCCGGTAACGATCACCGCTTAGGTGCTAATGAAGCGCCTCCTGCTATTATTTCCATCTTTATTGGTAAATATCTTACTGAAGTATTGAATCAAATTGAATCTCGTGTAAGCGATAAATTTGATGAGCAAGATGAAGCCATGTTGAAATTGGATATTCATAAATCAATTCCGGAATTGATGTTGGATAATACCGATCGTAACCGTACATCTCCATTCGCTTTCACCGGTAATAAATTTGAATTTAGAGCAGTAGGTTCGGCAGCAAATTGTGCCAATGCCATGACTGTTTTAAATACCATCATTGCAGATACCTTGAAAAAATTTAAACATGATGTAGATGCTTTAATTGAAGCCGGAGATAAGAAAGAAATCGCTATCATGCATGTGATTCAAAAATATATTGTAGAAAGTAAAACCGTATTGTTTGAAGGCGACGGCTACAGTGATGAGTGGGCTCAAGAAGCTGCTCGTAGAGGTTTACCTAATGTAAAAACTACGCCTTTAGCTTTAGATGCCTACATCACAGATTTATCAAAGCATTTATTTGAATCGAATGCTATTTATACGCATGCAGAATTAGAAGCTCGTCATGAAATTATGTTAGAAGCGTACATTAAAAAAGTACAAATTGAAGCAAGAACAATGGGCGAATTGGCTACTTCAGTTATTCTTCCATCTGCAATTAAATATCAAAATGTTTTGATTCAAAATATTAAAGGTTTAAAAGATGCAGGTTTATCGGAAGATGCATACGCCAATCAATTTTCATTATTGGAAAAAATCAGCAAGCACATCAATGCCATGAGCAATGCTGTTGAAGCCATGATTGAAGCCCGTAAAAAAGCGAATGTTATTGCCGATACTAGAGAAAAAGCCATTGCCTATTGCGATCAAGTAAAAGGCGAATACTTCGATATCATTCGTTATAATGTTGATAAGTTAGAACTTTTGGTTGATGATGCTTATTGGTTACTTCCAAAATACAGAGAAATGTTATTCTTAAGATAATAGCTTTTAAACTTACTTAAGAATTATAAAATAGCTGGCAAGCAATCGTAATTACCCGGTGCACTTTGGTGCCCGGGTTTTTTAATGAATTTAACTTTGTAACAAATATTTGAGTTCGAAAAATAATCTCAGCTTTCATTAAACTTTGTCATTTTTTGTTGGTCTTATTTGAAATGAAGTTCGCTATGAAATGTTTGATTATTAGTTTGATTTTAATTTCTATCCATGGGGTAGGATTGGCACAAGTGAGTAGAAAAGCTACAACATCAACTCCGGTGAAACAAGTGGTGGATACAACCATTACGCCCGGTACGGTTGAGATTGATGTGGATAATCAGAAAGAACAACTTGCCAAACTACAACTCACCAAAGAACAACGTTCTAAATTAAAGGAAGTAAAACAAAATCTTCAAACAAAGAAAGCATCTATTGAAAATGATCCTACACTTTCTTCAGTTCAAAGGCGTCAACAAATGTTGGCATTACGCAAAAATGCAAATGAAGAAATGAGTAAAATTCTTACGCCCGAGCAAATGGAAAAGTTTAAAGCCAATAGAAAAATGATTAAGGAAACTAAAGCAAATGATAAACCCAGAAGAGGGGTTACCGGTTTGCCCAATGAATAATTCAATGTTTTTTACGGGACAATTACAAGGCGCTATTCGTAATGATGGCGCTTTTTTTATGGTTCAACACTATGCCATGAAATCTTGAAGAGTTTACTATAACTTGCATTGATTTTATAGATATGAAGTATTACATTATTGCAGGAGAAGCAAGTGGCGATTTACATGCATCTAATTTGATGCGTGCAATAGCGAAATTGGATAATAGCGCAAGCTTTCGTTGTTGGGGAGGCGATAAAATGGAAGCGGCAGGCGGAACATTAGTGAAACATTATCGAGATTTAGCTTTTATGGGTTTTGTGGAAGTAATAGCCAATATCCGAACCATTTTTAAGAACCTTAAATTTTGTAAAGCCGATATTCTTCAACATCAACCCGATGTATTAATATTGGTAGATTATCCTGGCTTTAATTTACGTATCGCCGAATGGGGTAAAAAAAATGGGTTTAAAATCATTTATTATATTTCTCCACAAGTATGGGCATGGAAAGAAAATAGAGTAAAAGCCATCCGCCAATATGTAGATCAAATGTTGGTTATTTTACCCTTTGAAGCCGATTTTTATAAAGAAAGAAATTATGCTGTTCAATATGTTGGACATCCTTTAGTAGAAGTGATAGATACATTTCAACCAAAAGGTAATATACCCGTTGTAGAAAAAGTTATTGCTGTGCTTCCGGGAAGTAGAAAGCAAGAAATTTTTATCAAATTACCTATCATGTTGGAGGTTTCTAAACGCTTTCCAAATTATCAATTTATTGTAGCAAAAGCGCCTGGTATTGATGCTGATTTTTATACCGATATCTTGAAGCCTTACGCTAATGTTTCTGTGGTAGAAAATCAAACCTATGAGTTGTTGCATGTTGCATCTGCTGCAATGGTTACCAGTGGTACGGCAACTTTAGAAACAGCACTTTTTGGCGTACCTGAAGTAATATGTTATAAAGGCAATGCTTTGTCGTATCATATAGCAAAGCGATTGATAAAAATCAAGTACATCTGTTTGGTAAATTTAATTATGGATAGGGAAGTAGTGAAAGAGTTGATACAAGATGACTTAATACCAGATCATTTAGAAAAGGAGTTGATTTTGCTTTTGGAAAATCAAGCATATATCAATCGCTTAAAAGCAGATTATGCAGCTTTGCGCACATTATTGGCAAAAGGCGGGCATGCATCTTCCAATGCTGCACAAGCAATTTTTACATTTTTAAATACAAAATAGGGCGTTTTATTTTCGCAGTAATTTGAAGGCTAAAATGATCAATCCTACTATGAAAAGTAAGATGGATATTCTATTTATGCCATGCATATATTTCACCCATTGGGTATCCTTTCTATTGGGGTCTTTTTTCTTTAGATACAAATATTCGGCAAGTTGATTCCAAACAGACATACTTTTTTGTGTATAACAACAAGAAAGCGTTTTTGTTAAATAAAAGCATGTTTTTTTTACAGATTTTATAATACAAACTAGGAGTCTTGTTTAATAAATGCTTTAATAATTGCGTTATTAATTAAACCAAAATAGGGTTGAATGTTTTGAAAGCTATGGTATTCAAGTATATATCTACCTATTTCATAAATAATTCACAATTTGTTTGTTTTTAAATGGTTGGATGAATTACTTTTACACGCAACTTTCAATGATTCATGCTCACTACCCAAAAATTACTGCTTAACGAACAGGAAAAATTTGAAGCACTCTTTCATTATGCTTCATTGGGGATACTTGTTGCCAACCAGCAAGCCGAAATTACAATGGCCAATAGTTTTTTATTGAATCAATTTGGTTATACAGATGCTGCTGAAATCGTTGGCCAGAAAATAGAAGTACTTATTCCACATCGTTTTCATCATACACATGTAAAAGATAGAAATGCGTATATTGACCATCCACAAAAACGTCCGATGGGTGTTGGAATGGATTTATATGGCATAAAAAAATCGGGTGAAGAATTTCCGGTAGAAGTAAGTTTAAGCAATTTCAATAGTGAGAAAGGTAAATTCGTTATTGCTTTTATAAGTGATATTACTCGTAGAAAAGAAATTGAAGAAGCCATTTTAGCACAACAAAAGGAGTTAGAAATTTTTAATAAAAAAGTTGAGCAACTCAATGATGAATTAGAGGAAAAGGTTCAAATAAGAACCCACCAATTGGAAGAAACATTAGCTCAGTTAGAAGCATCAAAAGATGAGCTTACCGAAGCATTAAGTAAAGAAAAGGAATTGAGCGATCTTAAAACACGGTTTGTTTCTATGGCTTCGCATGAATTTAGAACACCTTTAAGTACCATTCTTTCTTCGGCTTCATTAGTTGCCAAATACACCCAAAGCGAAGAGCAAGAAAAACGCAATAAGCATATCCATCGCATAAAATCGGCTGTAAATAATCTCACCGATATTTTAAATGAATTTTTGTCGATTGGTAAAATAGAAGATGGAAAAATTGTAGCGCATTTATTAGATTTCAATATAAAAGATTTAATAGCCAACCTTTGTAGCGAAATACAAGGTATTACAAAACAAGGCCAGTACATCAATTTTATTCATACGGGTCAGGTAGAAGTAGGTTTAGATCCTTCATTACTGAGAAACATTTTGATTAATTTGTTATCGAATGCGATAAAATTTTCACCTGAATTTTCTACCATTACTATAGAGGCGTTTGTAGATGAATCGTCTGTAAAAATCATTGTAAGAGATAACGGTGTAGGTATTTCAAAAGATGACCAGGAACATTTATTTGAACGTTTTTTCAGAGGTACCAATGTTACCAATATTCAAGGAACGGGCTTGGGGCTTCATATTGTAGGGAAATATGTTGAATTGATGGATGGTGTTATAGAATTTGTGAGTGAATTGGAAAAAGGAACAGCTTTTATCCTTACTTTTAAAAATAACTTTAGGAATTAATATGAAACGTTTATTGCTGATAGAAGACAATGCTGAAATACGTGAAAACACGGCTGAAATATTAGAACTCGCTAACTATGAAGTAGATACTGCCGAAAATGGCAAATTGGGTGTAGAGCAAGCCTTAGCTAATCGTCCGGATTTAATTATTTGTGACGTTATGATGCCTGTTTTGGATGGTTATGGTGTTTTGCATCTTTTAAATAAAAATCCCGAATTAAAAGGCATCCCTTTTATTTTTCTTACAGCAAAAGCAGAAAGAAACGATTTTAGAAAAGGAATGGAAATGGGGGCCGATGATTATATCACCAAACCATTTACTGATATTGAACTTTTAAGTGCTATTGAAAGTAGATTGAAAAAAGTAGATATTTTAAAGAAGAATTACGAATCTTCCGATCATGGTGTTCAACAATTGTACAATGATGTAAGTGGTAAAAACGAATTGGCTAATCTTATTGAAGATAGAAATATCAACCATTACAAGAAAAAGCAAACTATTTATACCGAAGGCAATCATCCTTCTCGTTTATTTTATATCCGCAAAGGCAAAGTAAAAATTTACAAATCAAACAGTGATGGTAAAGAACTTACCGTTGGTTTATTTAGTGAGGGCGATTTTTTAGGGTATACAGCTTTGTTGGAAGAATCTGTTTATAAAGATACTGCGGAAGCTATTGATGAAACAGAAATTGCCATCATACCACGTGAAGAATTTGATGCCTTAATTAATACCAATAGAGAAGTAGCTCATAAGTTTATTCAATTATTGGCTAAAAATGTAAGTGATAAAGAAGAGCAATTATTGGGATTGGCCTATAACTCTTTAAGAAAACGTGTTGCCGATGCGTTAATATCTTTATTTAGCAAGTATAAGAAAGAAGGGGCTGATGTATTTTCAATTCATATCTCCAGAGAAGATCTAGCCAATATTGCAGGCACTGCTACTGAATCGCTTATTAGAACATTAAGTGATTTCAAAAGTGAAAAACTCATTGAAATCAAAGAAGGAAATATCTATATTCTCGATCCGGTTAAATTACAACGGATGTTGAATTAATTTCAATTCATTAAAGAAAGTT
>JBMOEQ010000058.1:0-14508 GCA_049314655.1 Ferruginibacter sp.
GCAATTCAATCGTGGACTTGGACTTTTGGAGATGGTAACACAGAAGTATTTACTGCACCTCCTTTTCAACATACCTATGCTGTTGCAGGAAACTATTTAACTAAACTCATTGCTACAGATGCAGCTGGTTGTAGAGATACTTTTAAAATAAATAGCCCAATTATCATCGCTAGTCCTAGAGCCAGTTTCTTCACAAATGATACAGTTTCTTGTCCTTCAACTTTAGTTAGGTTTACCAACCAATCTACCGGTGGTGCATTACAATATACTTGGAATTTTGGAGATAATACAACATCTACCGTTGCTGCTCCTGCAAAGCAATATCTTGATGGCGGTACATACAGTATCAAACTTTCTGTAGTTGACAATTTTGGTTGCAGGGATTCAGTTACCCGACCAAACTATATCAGAATTGCTAATCCTGTTTCTAGATTTAGTATGAGTGATTCTATCCGTACTTGCCCTCCTTTGGTTGTAAACTTTACGAACGAATCTTCACATTATACTAGTTGGGTTTGGGATTTTGGTGATAGCACTTCTACCACTATGCAAAACCCTACACACTTTTATACCTACCCCGGCATTTATATTGTAAAATTAACTGTAACTAGTCCTGGAGGATGTACGCATCAATCTCAGCGTACTATTACTGTTAAAGGTCCAAGAGGTACATTTAGCTATAACCCATTAAATGTATGTAAAGATGCCAATGTAAATTATGTAGTTAATGCTACGGATCATGCATCTTTTGTTTGGGATTTCAATGATGGAAATACATTAAGTACTACCGACTCGCTTGTATCTCATGCATATACCCATGCTGGTACTTTTATACCAAAAATTATTTTAAAAGATGAAATCGGATGTAGTGTGCCCGTTACCGGTATTTCTACCATTACTGTGCATGAAGCTGTGGCAAAATTTGGCCAATCCGGTGGAGCTTATTGTAACAACGCTACAGTAATTTATAAAGATTCTTCCTCTGCTACTGATGGCATTAGCGCATATCTATGGAATTTTGATGATGGCGAAACTGCTTCAATAGCTAATCCTACGCACTATTTTCCATCAACCGGAAATTATTTCACCAGCTTAACGGTTGTTTCTAATTTTGGTTGTAGAGATTCTATTACCAGCTTAATTCCTGTTCAAATTGTAAGTGCTCCAAGTGCTAGTATCACTGGATTAACTGCAGGATGTGCTCCTTTCAATACCACATTATCTGCAGTTCCTGATGATGCAGAAGGCGGAGATATTCAATGGCAATGGAATTTTGGAAATGGCAGTACATCTACTTTAAGTAATCCTCCAGCACAATTGTATAATGCACCGGGTACTTATCAGATAACACTTGTTGCAACCAATACTATCGGTTGTTTAGATACCATTTATCAATCTGTAACCGTTGCAGGAAGCCCTATTGTTAACGCAGGCGTAGATACTTTTGTTTGTAAAGGATCTTCAATTGTATTAAAAGCAACAGGTGCTGATTTCTATCGTTGGACAGCTGCTCCAACATTAGGTTGCGATACTTGCGCTACAACAATTGTTGCACCACTTCAAGATGCTAAATATGTTGTAACCGGCACTTCTTTGGCTGGTTGTTCTAGCAGCGATTCTGTTTGGGTTACTGTTCAACAAAAAATGCCTATTACTGCTAGCTCTGCTAAAACCTTATGTAAAGGCAGTTCAGCAACATTATCTGCAAATGGCGCAGCAAAATATCGTTGGAATCCTTCAATTGGATTAAACTCCAGTACCACTTCAACTGTAATTGCCACCCCCGATTTTACCACTAACTATCAAGTGATTGGATCAGATGCAAAAGGTTGTTTTTCTGATACTGTTTTTATTCCCGTAAAAGTATATGCTTATCCAACTGTAAATGCTGGACAGGATATGATTATTACCGGCGGACAAACTGCAGATTTAAATCCAGAAATTTCTTCTGATGTAACTAGAGTAATTTGGACTCCAACCAGTGCAATATTCCGTAATACTTACCCAGGAATTACAGTGAAACCTACACAAACAACCGATTATGTTGTTGAAGTTGAAAATGCAGGTGGTTGTATAGCAAGAGATCAAGTGAAAGTTTCAGTTGTTTTTGCTAAAGCAACCGTATTTATGCCTAATGCATTTTCTCCCAATGGAGATGGTATAAACGATGTGTTTTATCCAAGAGGTACAGGTATTTATAAAGTAAGAAGCATGCGTATCTTCAATCGTTGGGGAGAAGTTGTTTTTGAGAAAGGAAGTTTCAATGCAAATGATGTTAATTCCGGATGGAACGGACGTAACAAAGGACAGTTACTTAACCCCGATACGTACATTTATATTTTAGACATAATTGCTGATAATAGTTCTTTGATATCTTACAAAGGTGATATCACTATTATCAACTAGCTCAAATCGTTGTTTTATGTTGATTATGGATAATAAGGCCGGCTGGGAAGTCGGCCTCTTTTTTAATTCCTACTGTTCATACTATCGTGAAGTTCTTTTAACTCCAATATATTTTTAACCGATAATTTGGTAAAAATCCTTGCTTTATGCGTACCAACTGTAGAAGCCTGTAAGTTTAACAAATTACTGATAGCGGTTAAGGAATGTCCGGCAAGTAAGAGGGATACAATTTCTACTTCCTTAGGACTAAGTTTATCAAATGGATTAACATTTCTTGAAGGGCCGGCTTCTTCGGCTAATAAATCCAATAAATGTTCACTGATGTATTTTCTGTTATTTAGAATTAAATTAATTGCCTTTTTCACTTCATCCAAAGAAGATTCTTTAGAAAGAAACCCTTTTGCCCCCGCTTTTAAAAATCTTTTAGCATAAATATTTTCGGCACCCATAGAAAAAATCATCACTTTGGTATCTGGATGTTTAATATGTATGTATTCCATTAACCCAAAAGTATCGGTGTTGGGCATTTGGATATCCATAATAATTAAATCGTATTCATTCTTCTTAATTAGTTTCAGCGCACTATCCCCATCTTGTGCTTCATGAATTTCTTTCGGCTTATATATCTCATCTAAAAGCATGTGCATACCCGAACGTACTATTTCGTGGTCGTCAATCAACAGAAACTTATTGTATACGATGTCGCTCATAATGTAGAAGTATTACTATAAAATTATTAAATCTGTTTCAATAATTTCACTTTTTTCTAACATAGAAATCTTTGATTTCTATTGGTTTTCAATGAAAAAGAGATATTTATTGAAAAAACACCCCCAATTAACCAAAATACTTGAATTCTGTTTTTTTATATCGAATAGTGGTAAATATAAAACATTTGTTAAATAAATGGATTTTAAGAATTGACTTTTTTATTTCGGCAATAAAAATTTGCATAAATATTGGCTACTCAGTTGAAAACTAAAGAAAATCAATACGTATTGTGATTATTATCATGTATTTTATACTATTTATACAGGGATAAATTGGTTTTTTAGATGGAAATTTAAGACACACTTTTGAATATTTTGTTGATGACAAAAAGCACCTTGAATAAGCATACAGAAAACGGAAGTAGTTTAGAAACTGTTTCGCTAAAGGAGTGGATCAATAATGCCCCTGTAGCCCTACTTGCAATTAATCGTTCAGGAATTATTGTTGCAAGTAATAAATCGGCAAATTTGCTAATTAATCTAAGCAATGATTTTTCCAATAAACACTTTTATTCTATTATTCTTGAAGCTAAACATCAACAGTTAGATACTTTTATACATCAATTGTTTTTTAATAAAGCTGTGTTGGATAGCGATTTTACTTTGATAGTGGAAACGCTGCAGCATGTTTCCATAAAAATTTCAGCACAATATATAGCTAGTGGAGATATTGGGTTACTTTACTTGGAAAAATATACAAACGAATCTCCATCTTTAGCTCAGCAGTCATTGGACTTTACTTCTAACCAATTTTTAAAATCAATTCAAAAAATTGTTCAAGATGCAAAGGATATAGAAACACTATTGGGAAGTTTGTGTGATTCCGCAATTCATGTAGCAGGTTTTCAATTGGCATTTGCAACTGCGGTTGATGAACATTATGAGCAAAAAAGGCCGGTGTTTTTTTCGGCAGTAAGTTCAGTAGATTATAGTGTTGAAGCTATTCAAAGCGACTTACAAACGGTGGGTAAATTTTTGTTGACCAAAAAATATTATTGTTGCAATGATGTAGAAAGCAACGCCGAAATTTCAGCAATCAAACCTTGTTTTTTAAAGAATAAAATTCAATCTTTTATATATTTTAATTGTGCCAAAAACGGTACCGACCAAATTGTAATCGCATTTTATTCAAATCAGAAAGATGTATTTTCTAAAAATACAATAGCTTTGCTTGAAGATATTATTGCAACAATTGACTTATCGTTAGCTCAATTTAAAACACAAAATGAACTCTCTAAATTAACCCGGGTTGTTAATCAAAGTGCAGCATCCATTGTAATTACCGATTTAAAGGGCAATATAGAATTTGTTAATCCGGCTTTTACTTTGCAAACTGGATATACTGCCAATGAAGCAATTGGCAAAAACCCTAGAATTTTGCAATCTACCTTTACCGAAAGAAAAACATTTGAAACCATGTGGGAAACCATACTCAATGGAAAAGAATGGAAAGGTGTTTTTTGCAACAAGAAAAAGAATGGAGAACTCTATTGGGAATCGGCAGTAATTTCTCCCATTTTTAACACCAGAAATGAGATCATCAATTTTGTAGCAATTAAAGAAAATATAACCGATAAATTAAATGCCGACTTATTAGCAGCAAACGAAAAGCAATTATCCGATTCAATTATTAACAGCTTGCCAGGTATTTTTCACTTCAGCGATATTAACGGAAAAATGTTGCGTTGGAATAAGAATTTGGAATTGATTACAGGTTATTCTACCGATGAAATTTCCAACATGCAGCCCACTGATTTTTATACCGAAGTAGAAAAGGAATTAATATTTGAAAGGAGAAAAGCACATTATGAAGGAAAATCATTATTGCCTATTGAAGCGCATTTGCTAACAAAAAATAAAAAGCAAATTACTTTTATAAATACGGCAAAACTTATTGAATTAGGTGGCCAAAAAGCTACAATGGTTATTGGAATAGATGTTACTGAAAAAAACGAAGTTGAAAAACGTTTAAGACAAAGTGAAGCTAAATTTCAAGCAATTCTTCAGAATATTAGTGATATCATTACTTTAGTGGATGCTAATGGTGTCATCATTTACCAAACACCCTCAGCAACTATTGTTTTAGGATATGCGGATGAAGATTTATTAGGGAAAAGTGTTTTTGATTTTTTACATCCAAGTAACCAGCAAGACATTGCTCAACAGTTTGCTTTGATCAGTGCAACAAAAGATGCTGCTGCAAGAGTAGAGTTTAATTTTTTACACAAATTAGGTCATTATGTTATTCTGGAAGCGCTAGGAAAAAATCAATTAGATAATCCGGATATCAATGCCATTGTGGTTGTATCTAGAGATATTACCCTTAAGAAATTTGCCGATGAACAATTAATTAATGAGCGTAACCAATTGCTTACACTCATTAATAATATGCCCGATTCTATCTATATTAAGGATATAGAAGCTAGGAAAATGGTAACCAATCCTATTGATATGGCTATCATGCGAGCAACCGATGAATATGAAGTGTTGGGTAAAACCGACCTTGAAATTTTCCCATACGATACCGGTATAATGGGCTATAATGATGATATGCGGGTTATAAAAACCGGAGAGCCTGTTTTAGATAGGGAAGAATTGTTTATAACTGATACTGGCGCTGTTAAATGGCTGCTTACTTCTAAAGTGCCATTACGAAATACAGAAGGAGAAATTGTTGGGTTACTTGGAATTGGTAGAGACATCACCCACAGAAAAGCAACCGAAAATGAATTAAAGGAAAGCAATGAACGTTTTGAATATGTATCGAAAGCTACATTTGATGCTATTTGGGATTGGAATTTAGAAACGGGAGATTTGTTGTGGGGCGAAAATTTTGAATTGTTGTTTGGATATAAACCACTCGAAGGTCACCTCAATAATAATATATGGAACGTAAATTTACATCCCGATGATTACGAAAGGGTAGCCGAAAGTTTAAAAAATGTGAAAGAAGGATTGTTAGATAATTGGAAAGAAGAGTACCGATTTAAAAAGAAAAATGGCGATTATGCGTATGTTCAAGATAGAGGCATTTTAATAAGGAATAAATCTGGAAAAGGAATACGGGTGATTGGTGCCTTACAAGATATTACGGCACAAAAAATAGCTCAACAAAATTTATTGGAAGCCGAAATGCGCTTCAGATCATTAGTAGAAAACAGTGCAGATGGCTTGGCAATTCTTACTCCCGAAGTAAAAGTGATTTATCAAAGTCCTTCAATAGAAAAAATATTAGGTTATTCAGAGTTAGAGGGAGAGTTAGTGGATTTGATTTCATTAGTGCATCCTAACGATAATGATAATGTAAAACAATCATTTGAAGCGGCACTCAATAATCCGGGATTGCCGATAAAAGGAAACCCTTGTCGTATGCGGCATAAAAATGGAGAATGGAGGTGGATGGAATATACCTTAACCAATATGCTGCATATTTCTACAATAAATGGTATTGTAGATAATTTTAGAGATGTAACCGATAAGGTATTAATTGAACAAAAAATCATTACAGAAAAAGAATTGTCCGATTCTATCATCAATAGTTTACCGGGTATATTTTATATGTACGATAATTCGGGAAAATTTCTTCGATGGAATTCGAATTTCGAAAAGATGACTGGGTATACGGCCGACGAGATTGCTCAAATGCTTCCAACCGATTTTTACGAAGTAGAAGATATTCCTTTTATTCAAAATCGAATTCAACAAGTTTTTACTGGCGATTCGCCGGGAGTTGAAGTTCGGTTATTGACAAAATCAAAAATAAAAATTCCATTCTTTATTAATTCCAGAAATGTAGAATATGAAGGAACGAAATGTTTGTTAGGAATGGGCATTGATATCACCGAACGTAAATTTGCAGAAGAAGAAAATAAAAAATTAGGATTGATTGCCAGTCTTACCATTAATGCGGTTATACTCACCAATATTGAAGGCGAAATAACTTGGGTGAATAAAGGCTATGAACGAATGACTGGGTTTAAATTTGAAGAAGTTCAAGGTAAAAAACCGCATGAAATTTTGATTGGCTCGGAAACAAACTTAGATACGATTAGTTTTATAGAAGATTGTAGAAAGAAAATGAAAGGGTATAAAACAGAAATGATTTTTTATACCAAAAACAAACATAAGTTTTGGTTAGAACTGGAGGTTATTCCTTTATTTGATAGCCAAAACAAACATACCGGATTTATGTCTATTGAGCGTGATATTACTGAACGCAAACTCGCAGAAGAAGAACTCAATAAGCTCAATAAAAATTTACTAATGCATACGCAAGAACTAGCCGATTCAAATGCAGAGTTGGAAAAATTTGCTTATGTAGCTTCACACGATTTACAAGAGCCTTTGCGTATGGTGAGTGGATTTTTAAATCTTCTCAAGAAACGCTACGAAACTACTTTTGATGAAAGTGGTTTACAGTATATCAATTTTGCGGTAGATGGCGCCAATAGAATGAAGCAATTGATTTTAGATTTATTAAATTATTCAAGAGTTGGTACTAATAAAGAGGTTTTTGAATGGATAGATTTAAACTTGGTTTTGAAAGATGTACTGCAGTTGTTTTTTAAAGAAGTTGCAGATTTAGGGGCCTCTATTGAAGTGCCTGTACTTCCAAAAGTTAAAGCCAATAATTTAATGATGGCGCAACTTTTTCAAAACCTTATTGGCAATGCTTTAAAGTACAAAAGTGACATTCCTCCGGCAATTACTATTCGTTGGGAAGAAACTTCATCTCATTTTTTGTTTTCAATTTCCGACAATGGAATTGGGATAGATCAAATTTATCTTGAAAAAATATTTGTCATCTTTCAAAGATTGCATCTTAGGACAGAATATTCCGGAACAGGCATTGGATTAGCTATATGTAAAAAGATTGTTGAAAGGCATGGCGGAAAAATATGGGCCGAATCTGACCCCGGAAAAGGATCTACATTTCATTTTACTATTTCAAAAAAACAATAGAACATTTAATCCATATTACCCTTATCAACATATTTTAACCTCATCCTAAACGAACCTTAACTATGAAACAGATTGATATTTTATTGGTAGAAGACAATGAAGGCGATATCATTTTAACGCGAGAGGCATTTCGTGATAGTGTTTTAAAAAATACAATTTATACAGTAAAAGATGGTGCCGCGGCAGTACAATATTTAAAAAAGGAAGGCGACTATTTAGATTGTGTAACGCCTCATTTAATATTACTCGATATTAACTTGCCTAAAATGGATGGAAAAGAAGTATTGGGTATCATTAAAACCGATAGCCAATTAAAACAAATTCCGGTAATTATGCTTACTACTTCATCCTCGCCTACAGATATTGAAGAATGTTATGCTAAACATGCAGACCACTATATAACCAAGCCTATTGATTTCGAAAAATTCATCAATGCAGTTCAAGAAATTGAAGCATTTTGGTTAAAACTATGCAACACTAAATCATTGTCAAATGTTTGATAAATCTGAAAGGATAACCATATTGATTATTGAAGATAATCCAGGCGATTTATTATTGGTATCTACTTTAATTTATGGATCCGAATTAAAAATCAATGAAATTATTTCAGCAGAAAGATTGAGCGAAGCTGTGCAAAAATTAGAATCGCATAAAGCGGATCTTATTTTACTCGATCTTACCCTTCCCGATAGCTCGGGTATCAATACTTTTAAAGCAATAAAAAAAGTTGCCGGAAAAATTCCTGTTGTTATCTTATCCGGTTTAACCGATATGAACCTTGCCCTTGAAGCCATTACACTTGGTGCACAAGATTATTTAATCAAAGGCGATTTTGAAGAAAAAGTGCTCATGAAAACTATTGTATATAGTATTGAACGTAAAAGAAATTTAGAATCTTTGCGTGAAAGTAAAGAGCGGTACGATTTGGCCAGTAAGGCTACCAATGATATTATTTGGGATTTAGATTTAGCCACACATAAAGTGATTAGAAATAAAGGCGGATGGAGTAAATTAGGCTTACCAGATACTGAAGAAGATTTAAAAGACGAAAGTTGGGCGGAAAGAATTCACCCCGATGATAAACAAATGGTGAAAACAATTTTTGATGAAAAGTTGGCAGATCCTCAAACCCAAATTATTGAATTGGAATATCGGATTCAAGATAATGGGGAAGATTATTTATATATTTTCGACCGTTCCTTTATTCTTAGAGATGAAAATGGTAAACCATTTCGTGTTATTGGAGCTACACAAGATATCACCGATCGAAAAAAAGCAGAAGAAGTACTTCGTGCTTCAGAAGAAAGCTATCGCTACTTGTTTAATAATAATCCGGCTGCTATCATAATTTGGGATTTCATTACCTACGAAATTTTAGACGTTAATGAAACCGCCATAGAACAATATGGTTATACCAAAGAAGAATTTCTTCAAAAATCTATGCTGGAAATAAGGAACGAAAACGATCAGCAAACTTTTATTGATTTTGCTGCTGAAGCGGCCAGTAATACCGATTTTAAACGCAGCGCTACTTGGAAGCACCTTGATAAATTTGATAACGATATTTACATGAATATATCTTCCCATCGAATTTGGTTCAATGGAAAATATGTGATGTTGGCATTGGCAAACAATATCACCGAACATGTGTACTTAGAGCAAGAATTAGAAGAAGAAAGATTACTAAAACAACAAGAAATTACCAATGCCATTATCGCTGCACAAGAACAAGAACGCAACGAAATGGGAACCGAACTGCACGATAATATCAATCAAATTTTGGCCACATCGCGTTTGTATTTAGACTGTGCCATTGCAGATGAAAAATTGCGCCCTAAACTTTTACAAGATAGTAGAAACTATATTGTAAACGCCATGAGTGAAATAAGAAAACTTTCCAAATCATTACTTCCTCCGGCCTTAAGTAAAGTGGGTTTAATTGAAACTTTAGACGATCTGGTGGCAAGCCTAAAACCTGTAAATGAAATAACTTTTAATACAGATTGGGAATTTTTTGATGAATCGAGTGTGCCCGATAAATTGCGCTTAACCATTTTTAGAATAGTACAAGAACAATTGAATAATATTCAAAAACACGCAAAAGCTACAATCGTATATATAACTTTAAAACAAATCAACAACGAAATTGATTTAGAAATTACCGACAATGGCATTGGGTTCGATACCAATATAAAACGACAAGGTGTTGGACTTCAAAATATCAATACAAGGGCTAATCAACACAAAGGCGTTTTAACAGTATACTCTGAGCCTAATAAAGGTTGTCAACTCATTGTAAAATTTCCTTTCGAGCAATCTACAATAGAAGAATAGAAATTTTTTGTAGTATATTTTGGAACTTTTTTATTTAAGCAATTTCAAATCGGGTTGGGCGTATTTGTAAACTTTAAAATAAATGGTGGTTTTGGTTTGATATACGCCTTCTATTTCAGAAAGCTTATTTACAAATTGAACCAAATGGTCGTTGTCTTTGCACATCACATCTACTTCCAAATCGTAATCGCCTGAAGTCATGGCTAAAAAACTTACTTCAGGCATTTTAGCTATGCGCTGTGCAATCTTTTCTTTCAATGTTGCCGGCCTTACAAATACTGCAATATGTGCATAAGATCTAAATCCAACTTTCTCCGGATTTACTCTTCCAATAATATTTATGGTTCCTTCTTCAATTAATTTATTAAATCTTGTTCTAATGGTGCCAATAGAAACATTTAATTTTTCAGCAATTACTGTAAACGACATCCTGCCATCTTTCTGTAAAAATGAAAGTATGGAAAAGTCGAGGTCATCTAAAATGTGCGGCTCTTTTTGCATGGTGTAAAAATAAAAATATTGTTTAAATATTGTTTATTTATAAAAATATTTTAATTTACTACATTAATTTCTGCAAAATCTATAGAAACTATATGAAATACACACCGGTTAAAAATTATATTAACGGACAATTTGTGTCCGCGTCAACTACCACTAGCTTGCCTGTTATATCTCCAGTAGATGGAATGCTTTTATCTGAAGTACCCATGTCTTCTTCTGTAGATTTAGACACCGCGGTTGCTGCTGCTGCAAAAGCATTTCCGGGATGGAGTAAAACGCCTATTAAAGAAAGGGTTCAGGTTTTCTTTAGATATAAATATTTATTAGAAAAGCATTTGAAAGAATTGGCCGAACTCTGTAGCGAGGAAAATGGTAAAACTTATGGTGAGTCGGTTGCTGAAATTGAAAAAAGCATAGAACTCACCGAATTTGCTTGCTCCTTACCACAATTGGTTACCGGAGAAGTATTAGAAGTAAGTAGAGGTGTAGAATGTAGAACCGAACATGTTGCCATTGGAGTAGTGGCATCTATTGTGCCGTTTAATTTTCCAAGCATGGTGCCCAATTGGACGATTCCCAATGCCATCGCTTTAGGAAATTGTATGATTTTAAAACCTTCCGAAAAAGTGCCTTTAAGCAGTGGTCGTTTGGCCGAATTATTAAAAGAAGCCGGATTGCCCGATGGTGTATTGAATATTGTTCATGGCGATGTTGACATTGTAAATGCTATTTGCGATCATCCAGAAATTGAAGCCGTATCGTTTGTGGGTTCAACCAAAGTGGCTAAAATTGTTTATCAACGAGCTACCTCCAATTATAAACGTTGTTTGGCTTTAGGTGGCGCAAAAAATCACTTGATGGTTTTACCCGATGCAATTCCGGGAATGACGGCACAAAATGTAGCTGCTAGTATGAGTGGTTGTGCCGGACAACGTTGTATGGCTGCAAGCGCAATGATAGGAGTAGGAAATGTGGATCATATCATCGAAAAAATTTGTGAAGAAGCAAGAAAAGTTGTGCCAGGAGAAAATTTAGGTGCCGTAATCAATCAAGCATCAAAAGATCGAATAGAGAATTATATCACCGAAGCCGAAAAACAAGGTGCTAAAATATTGGTAGATGGTCGTCAACCCAAAGTAGCCGGAAAAGAAGGCGGTACTTATGTTGGTCCAACTGTAATTGATTATGTAACACCAGACATGTCGGTTGCAAAAGAAGAGATTTTTGGCCCCGTAATTTCTATCATGCGTGCCAATACAGTAGATGAAGCATTGAAAATAGAAAATGCCAATCCTTATGGTAATGCAGCCAGTGTGTTTACTCAAAATGGCGGCATGGCCCGATATATCATTGATCGTGCAAGTGCCGGTATGATTGGGGTTAACGTAGGTGTGCCTGTGCCACGTGAACCATTTTCCTTTGGTGGATGGAACGAAAGCAAATTTGGTGTTGGTGATATCACCGGAAAAAGCTCTATTGAATTTTGGACAAAACTCAAAAAATCTACTACCAAGTGGAATGCCGAAGCCGGTGTTAATTGGATGAGTTAATTGGAGTATGAAGTTTATAAAGTTTATAGGGGTTATAAAGTTTATAGAGTTTGTAAAGGATTTTGAAACTTCACTAAACTATTCAACCCTAAACTTCTAAACTAGCGTTCATCCATTGTTCAACTATTTTAAATTATCCGGGGATGTTATAGATTATAAAGTTTATGTGGTTTATAAGGTTTATAAAGTATAAAGAGGCCTTACTAAACTACTCAACCCTAAACTTCTAAACTATTTTTCAACTAAACTTCTCAACTATATGTCTTCTTCTACACAAATTGTACAAGATAATCTCGATTATACTTTATTCTCTTGGAGTAAACAAAAAGGGCTAAATCCTATTGTTGTAAAATATGGTAAAGGGGTTTATCTCTACGATTATGATGATAAGCGCTACCTCGATTTTTCGAGTGGGTTGATGAATGTAAATATTGGCCATGGCGATCAACGTGTAACCGATGCCGTTATAAAACAAATGCAAGCAGTTAGTTATGTTACACCTAGTTGTGCTACGGAAGTACGAGGCGATTTAGGAAAAATGTTGGCATCAATTGCCCCGGAAGGCATTACCAAAACTTTATTCACGGGTTGTGGTGCAACTGCAATTGAAAATGCTATTAAATTGGCAAGGTTATATACAGGCCGACATAAAATTGTTACAAAATATCGGGCCTTTCATGGAGCTTCTTATGGCGCTATGACAGCCGGTGGCGATCCGCGTAAATTAGCGAGTGATAGTCAGCAAGTGCCCAATTTTGTTCATGTAGAGGATCCGTTTTGTTACCGTTGTCCGTTTGGACAAAACTTCGGATCCTGCCAATACGAATGTGTTAGTCATGTTGAACGTGTTGTTGAATTTGAAAGTCCACAAAACGTTGCAGCAATTTTAATGGAAGGCGAAAGCGGATCGAGTGGTTGCATAAAATATCCACCGGATTACTTTAAGAAACTTCGTGCTTTTTGCGATAAGCATGGCATCTTATTAATTGTTGATGAAGTGATGAGTGGATTTGGAAGAACCGGTAAATGGTTTGGTATTGATCACCATGGTGTAAAACCCGATATGATTGCTACAGCAAAAGGTATTACATCGGGCTATATTCCTTTTGGAGCATTGATGGTAAGTGATGCTATTGCCAAACATTACGATGATAATGTATTGTGGCTTGGGTTAACTTATTCGGCTCATCCGGTTGGTTGTGCTGCTGCATTAGCCAATTTAAAAATTTATCAAGAAGATAAACTCATAGAAAATGCCGCTGCTATGGGCGCCTATATTAATGAGCAGGTAGAATTGCTTAAAGCCAAACATCCTTCAATCGGTGATTTTAGAAATACCGGATTATTGGGTTGTATAGAGTTGGTAAAAAATCGCACCACAAAAGAACCTATGGCGCCTTTTAATGCAAAGCCCAATGAAATGGAAATAATGAATAAAGTGGCCGCACGCATTAAGGAATTAGGCATGTATACTTTTGTACGTTGGAATTATATTTTTATTGCGCCGCCATTATGTATTACCAAAGATCAAGTAGATGAAGGATTGGCCATCATCAGCGATTCTATTGGTATTGCCGATCAATATGTGATTTAAAAGCGTAGTTTAACAGTTGCTGAGCAGAGATTGAACTATTGTTTATTCATTCAATTAATGGATCCATTTCACGAATTCAATTATACATGCATTTAGACGAATTTTTATCGGAAGAATTGCAATCATCTAATTTATATAATGATGATTTAGCACCCGTACCTCAAAACAAACGAACATGGGGTACATGGAATTATGCGGCACTTTGGATAAGCATGAGTTTATGTATACCCACTTATATGTTGGCCAGTTCTTTAATTGAAGGCGGAATGAATTGGTGGCAATCGATCTTAACCATTTTTATTGGGAATGCAATTGTATTAATTCCGATGATATTGAACGGTCATGCAGGAACAAAATACGGCATTTCATTTCCTGTATTTGCACGTGCAAG
>JBMOEQ010000059.1:0-14123 GCA_049314655.1 Ferruginibacter sp.
TATTGTAGATTGAATAGGGTAAATAGTGGTATTATCTTTTGGATATAAGGGCAATGGAATCTTTTGATTGTCGAAATATATTCCGGTTAAAAAATCCGGCGTACCTAAAATTCTTAAGGGTCCTATAGGGGATGCATAAGTAAAAAGGAAAGTATTTATATCCATTACTTGAAAACTGATTTAAATTCTTGTTTGAATCAGTAAAATACAATTTCTTTGAACCCGAATATGCATTGTGTATGAATAGTGTAAAAACTGAAACGCGTTTTTTTGAGAAAGCCATAAGTGCTATTGCCGATCCATGTAGGCTTTCTATTATTCAAGAAATTTCTCGAAAGGGAGAGTTGTGCTGTGGTGATGTGCAGGGTTTAACCGGATTATCGCAACCCACTTGCTCGCACCATATGAAATTACTAACCGATAGCAATTTAATTGAGTGTAGAAAGGAGGGGAGAAATCACTATTTTAAATTGAATAGAGAGAATTTTAAAAAAGTGAGTGTTTTTTTAGATCAATTTCACACCGTTTAGCAAACTTTACTTCCGTTTGAAATGGGGTGATCTGTTGTTAATAAAGTTACAGCGCCATTTTCATCGTGTACGCCTAGTACCAAACATTCGCTACTAAAATTTGCAATTTTTTTTACCGGAAAATTTAAAACTGCAATAATCGTTTTGCCTATGAGTGTTTCTGGCAGATACAGTTGAGTGATTTGTGCAGATGAATTTCTAATGCCCATTGAACCAAAATCTATCGTCAATTGATAGGCCGGTTTTTTTGCTTCAGGAAATGGTTTTACATCAATGATGGTACCCGAATGCAAACCTATTTTTTCAAAATCGTTCCAAGTAATCATAAAGGAATAGCTGCTAATACTGCATCAATATTTATAGTGCCGTAAACATGTGGAAATGATTCATTTACTGAAGGCGCCAATTCGTATTTCAATTCGGCAGTTAAAAGGTTTTCGTCAATATGCAATAAAATTAACGCAGATACATTTTGGTAATATCTTTCTAAAACCCCTTTTACTTGGCTTTCGGTACTGCAATGTATAAATCCTTCAATAGGTAATGAAGCCGCTGCGTAAAAGCCATTTGCTTGTGCATTCGTCCATTCCGGAATGGTGGTTACATGGTATATCATTCTGCTAAAAGATTTGAAATGGAGCGAAGTTCTTCCATTTTGTAGGCATTTTTTTCATTATCGTAACACAATGCTAATTCTTCTAAAAGATGTTGAATGATATGTTTATTGTCCATTGGTTTAAAGTACGAAGTTGTAGAGGCAACTGCAATACGTTTAAAATAATTCTCTACATCTTTATGCGAATAAATTTGTCCATTGAGTGGATCTATAAAAAATAAAATCTTATCTGATTCTTTTTCAACCGGGTTTAGAAATTCATAATTACTATCGAAATACGCTAAAATAAATTGCTTTGGAATATTGATGGCTTTAATGGGAATATCTAATAATTCGCAAAGGGATAAGTACAATATTCCGTTACTGATTGCATTGCCTTTTTTAGATTCTAAAGTTTTGTTGATTAAAAAATCATCCGGTTGGCTATAAGAAGTTTCTACACCTTTAAGTTTATGGTAGTTGTATAAGATGCTCGACATTACATTCACTTGCTCTAAAGGGGTTAAATAATTGTTGAGCTCGAGCCAAACATTCCTGCGAATTTTTTCTATTTCTTGTAAGGCTTTTTCGGGTTGAATTTCGGGATAATGGTACCGTGCAGTAAGTAAAGCGCCTTGTAATAAATCTTGCGCACCGGCTTTCCATTGTACAAAATTTTCATTCAATTCTTTGAAATGCAGTCGATGAATTAATCCTTCAATTCTTTCTTGAATTTCTTGTTCATGGGTATTTTCCCATAAGTTTTCTAAATTAGGAATAATGGCTTTTCCCAATGAAATAATTCTATCGCTTACCGTATGGTATACTTCTTCATCCGGATCGTCGATCAGTTGAAATAAGGCTGATATTTCTTTATTTTCAATCAAAATTAATTTTTATCAATATCGGTAGTTGATCAATTTGTTATAGATAAAACTTTTCCACAGACCATAAAAATTGTTGAAATTGGCCTCTACAACAATTCTTTAAAAGTATTGGTGGTTTCGAAAGTTCTGTCTTTAAAGCAAAATAACCTAAGCTTTCTTCTTTCTTGCAGTTTTTTTAGGCGGATTGGCTTTTAATTCTTCAATGATGGCTTTAACTTCCTCAATGGTTAAATCAATTACGCGTTCTTGTTGCGCTTTGTTTAATTTATAATTTCTTAAGCCTTGTTTGATATAAGGGCCATAAGGTCCTTTGAGCAATTGTATTTTTTCTTTTTCAAAAATCTTAATTGTACGTTCTTCTTTCGCCTGTCTTTTTTCTCCAATCATTGGCCCTACTAGTTCTAATTCTACAGTGTAAGGGTCCATTTCTTTATCGAGAGAGTAAAATTTTCCGTTATGTGCTGCATAAGGCCCAAAACGACCAATATTAACGGTTACATCTTCTCCTTCGTATTTTCCTAAAATTCTGGGTAATTTAAATAAATCTAAAGCTTCTTCTAAAGTAATGGTTTCAATACTTTGTGTGGGTTTCAATTTAGCAAAGCGGGGTTTGGCTTCATCTTCGGTTGCGCCAATTTGAACCATTGGGCCATATCTACCCATACGTGCGGTAATGGGTTTACCTTCTGTATCGGCACCCAAAACCCTTTCTCCTTTAGCCCTTTCGGCTGTTTCGAGGGTATGCTCTACACCGGTATGGAAAGGTTGGTAAAAGGTTTCTACCATTTTATTCCATTTGAGTTTTCCCAAGGCAATTTCATCAAACTCTTTTTCAATATCTGCTGTGAAGGAATAGTCCATCACTTTATCGAAATGTTGGTTTAAGAAATCGGTTACTACTAAACCTAAATCGGTAGGAAATAATTTAGATTTTTCGGCTCCGGTATTTTCTTCGGCAGTAACTTTTTCAATATTAGATCCGGTAAGTTTTAGTACTCTATACGCTCTTTTTACGCCTTCTTTATCGCGCTTTTCAACATAATTTCTTTTAATTACAGTTGAAATGGTTGGCGCATATGTACTTGGGCGGCCAATACCTAATTCTTCTAATTTTTTTACCAAAGAGGCTTCCGTATATCTGGCCGAATGTTTACTGAATTTTTCCGTAGCGGTTAATTGATGGAAGGTTAAAACTTGTCCGGGCGTTAAATTGGGCAACCTGCTGTCATTTTCTTCTTCCGTTTCTTCATCATCGGTACTTTCCATATATACTTTAAGAAAGCCATCAAATTTCATCACTTCTCCTGATGCAGTAAGCTCTTGTTGATTGGTACTGATGTTGATTTTGGCCGTTGTTTTTTCCAATTCTGCATCGCTCATTTGAGAAGCAATGGTACGTTTCCATATCAATTCATACAATCTGCGTGTATCGGCATCATCAATGGATTGGTCTTCCATATAAGTTGGACGAATAGCTTCATGCGCCTCTTGTGCACTTTCGTTTTTATTTTTGTATTTGCGTACTTGTAAATATTTGTCGCCATAATTAGATACAATGGCCAACTTAATATTATCCATGGCGGTATCGGAAAGATTTACACTATCCGTTCTCATGTAGGTTATTTTACCGCTTTCATAAAGTTTTTGTGCTAGTAACATCGTTTTACTAACGCCATAGCCTAATTTCCTACTGGCTTCTTGTTGCAAAGTTGATGTTGTAAATGGTGGCGCCGGTGTTCTTTTGCCGGGCTTAACTTGAATGTCTTTTACCGTATAATTAGCACCAATGCAGCTTTGTAAGAATTTTTCTGCGTCTTCGGAAGTATTTTGTTTACTGCCTTCTGCTTTAAAATTAACCGTTTTTTGTTGAAGGTCGGTAGCCGCAAATTGAGCTTCAATTTTAAAACTACTTATGCTTTTAAATTGGTTGATTTCTCTTTCTTTTTCGGCAATTAATTTTACGGCAACACTTTGTACACGACCGGCGCTTAAGCCACCTTTCATGCCAATTTTTCGCCACAATACCGGACTTAATTCGAAGCCCACTAAACGATCTAAAACTCGGCGTGCTTGTTGCGCATCTACCAAGTTCATATTAATTGTTCGTGGATTTTTTACCGCTTTTTCAATAGCAGGTTTGGTAATTTCATGAAATACAATTCTTTTGGTGGTTGCCGGATCAAGGTTAAGTACTTCTGCTAAATGCCAACTAATACTTTCTCCTTCCCGGTCCTCATCCGATGCCAGCCATACTTCATCCGATTTTTTTGCTATAGATTTTAATTCCTTTACAACCTTCTCTTTATCTTCCGGAACGATGTATTTTGGTTTGAACCCATTTTGTACGTCGATGCCCATATCATTCTTCTCCAAATCACGAATATGGCCATAACAACTTTTCACCTCAAAGTCTTTCCCCAATATTTTTTCAATCGTTTTTGCTTTTGCAGGTGACTCCACGATTAACAGATTCTTCGCCATTGTATAATATTAATTTGTCTTAAAACCTCCATCAGCATTCGATTCTGTTAAGAAAGGAGTTGGGTTTTTCTAAGCTCATTTTAGTGGTGAGGGGTAACTAAAAACGATCAGAAAGTCCTTCAGTACACGAGTGCCGATTTACTGCAATATTACTTTAAAATTGAAAAATCCAAATTTTTTTACCGATTGTGTTGTAGTTGATGGCATTAATTAAAGGAAATCTACCACCTTATCTTTAACGGCTTGATCGTGATAAATTTTACGGTGACCAAGCCCATTGGTGAATAGAAATTCAATATTGGGATATGCTAAAGTTTTCACTGCCACCGCATCTTTGAAAGGGGTTATATCATCTAATTCATCATGTACCCATAGTACTTGTGCTTGAATTTGTTGCATGGCTCTTTTGATAGAAAACCATTCTACTGGGTGCCCACTTTTTTGTTCAATAATTTTATAAAATTCTTTTTTTACTTTACTATTATTTAAGTGCAACATTTTAAAAGCCAGGTCAATTGCAGTAGTTGTTTCTGTTGCAGGCGCAATCAATACCATTTTATTATGGGCAGAATGGGGTATTTGTTCTAATGCTAAACTTAACGCTATGCCACCAAAGGAATGGGCCAAATATCCATCAATAGGGCCATATTTTTGAGCAATAAATTGTATCAATTCACTGTATTCTAATGCATTTACTGTTTCGCCTTCACTACTTCCATGAGCCGGAGCATCAACTGCTATAACCCGGTAACCTTTGGCAATGAGTAAACTTACATATCGATGAAATTTATAGGCTGCCGAACCAAATCCATGCAAAATTAATATTGTGTGAGGTTTATCGAGATTCCAAATATATCCGCGAATTTTATTTCCATTGAAATTGAAACGAAGTGCTTCTGAGTTGTTGAACACACTGGGCCTTCTGATAGGGGCTTTATCTAATGGTGTACAAAATAATTCAAACGCAGATTCTGCCGCCTTTCTTTTATTGAGTAAAGTAAGGAGTTTGAATTTAATTCTAATTGCAGTTAATGGTAATAATTCACTTAATTTCATACGCGGCAAAATGCAAATATACAATATGAATGTGGTAATTATAGGCAATGGAAATGTTGCTCATTTTATGGGGAAAACGATTTTGAAATCGGGACATAGAATTTTACATGTTGCCGGTAGAAATTTACTGCATACACAAGTATTGGCAGATGCTTTGGGTGTGCCCGCAGTTGCCATTAAAGATGCGCATCACGAGTTTGTTGATTTAATTCTGGTGGCCATTTCGGATCAAGCTTTACCCGAACTTAAAAATGAGCTGCCTTTTGCACAAATTCCAATTTTTCATACTGCAGGAGCCGTATCTATTGAAGTACTTAAAGATTTAGGCGATGTTTATGGAGTATTGTATCCTTTACAAAGTATTCATAAAAATACTGCTGAAACTACCTCCGTACCTTATATTATCAATGGGAATAATGCCGAGGCAATCCATTGTATTACTGCATTTGCACAAACCCTCTCCGCTGAAGTACATTTAAAATCGGATGAAGCTAGATTGAAATTGCATTTAGGAGCAGTAGTAGTGAATAATTTCACCAATCATTTGTATACGTTGGTTCAAGATTTTTGTACGCAAGAAAAAATTGAGTTTCAATTATTATATCCATTAATAGAAGAAACTACGCAACGGTTAAAAGATCAGAAAGCTTCATTAGTACAAACAGGACCGGCCAAGCGGCACGATCTTGCTACAATACATACGCATGTACAATTATTACAACAATATCCGGCATTAGAAAAACTATACCAACAATTTTCAGCAAGCATTCAAGCGTATTATGCGCATTATTTATAGGGAAAAATGATGTCGGTTAGCACTTTGTAAGGATCTTTCATTTTACCATCTTTGTCCATTGGATCTTCTATATATACTTCAAAAGGCGCACCAGCAAGTTTACGTTTACGCGTTTTCAACATCTCGCCTAATATGTCATAAGCTTGCGCATTAAGTTCGTAAGGGCCATAAAAATGCGCTACCAATGCACTGTCTTTTTTTATTTGTTTGGTGTAAATTCCGGGAGTAAGTTTTTTGGGTGCTTTATCTACAGGGCAACCTGCTTCAAAAAAGAATGGCGCTTTTTGACTTTTATACCAAGCCATTGGTGCGCCGGTCATTTTGAGTTTATTTTTTTTCAAAAAGGCGGGTAATTTCACTGCATAAATTTGAGCCAATTTTAAACCTATACGGTCGGTATTTGCTGCACTATCTTTTAAATAAACAATAGTTGCCGGTGTGGTTAAGGTATCTGTGATATTAATAATGGGGGCTTTTTTGGTTGCTTCAACCACTGTTTTAGTTTTGGTGCCGGTATCTTTTGATGGGCTGTTGGGTTTATCTTTTTTACTGGCATCATCTGCACAACTTAGCTGTATAAACGACACTGAAGCGCAAAACAACCATAAAATGGACGTAAACAAATTTTTCATATCTAAAAATATTTAGCTTTAAAATGGGCGGAAGCATGAATTGATTTACCAAATCAGGAAAATTATGGCTACAATCCTTTTCAAGCGTTAAGTTATATTTTTTTCTGTTCCCACACAACACAATGAACTTTATCTTTGCGATATTGTTTAAGCAATCAACTTTACCATTAGTAAAACAGTAATTTTTGTCATTACGATTATAAACCATGTATACAATTACTTTTAATTTTGAACAGAAGGGAATGGAGCCGGTAACGATTAAAGACGTGAAGCCCGGTGATTCTATCCTTGAGGTAGCCTTAAATCATGATATCGATTTGCATCATAACTGCGGTGGCGTATGTGCATGCAGTACTTGTCATGTTTATGTAGAATCGGGAGAACAATGTATAGAAGAACTAACCGATAGGGAAGAAGATTTTATAGACAGGGCTGTTAATCCTCGCTTGAACTCAAGATTAGGTTGCCAGTGTGTATTACAACCCGGCACCGGTGATGTCGTTGTAACCCTTCCCGATCAAACTCAATTTTTAGGCGAATAACCTTTCATCTTTACAAATTATTATATGACTTTTGAACCACCCATTAATTGGAATGATTATGAAGACATTGCCATGAAACTTTATGAGAAGTTTGGTGATGATTTTAATGAAAGTAAAATTTATCGCATCAGGTTTACCGATTTACACAAATGGGTAATTGGTTTAGATGGGTTTACCGGTAAGCCGGAAGATAGTAACGAAGGTCATTTAGAAATGATTCAAAGCAGTTGGGTGTATGAGTGGCGCGATAACCAAAAATAAATGTAAGTGCAAAAACTATTGCATTGATAGCGCATTGGTTCATTAAATAACTTACTTTTAAATTGCAGCAAAGCATTATACGCAACAATGCTTTTTTGAACTGCTCCATAGAAAACGCAGCCTAATGCAAACAATTGCCGCATTTTTCAGATTGATTCGGTGGCCAAACTTAATATTCATTGCACTCACGCAATCTTTATTTTATTATTGTATAATCGTGCCATCGCTTCCTGAATCGTATAGGAGCTTGCAATACAGATTTACCGATCATTTATTTTTCTTGCTCATGGCAGCATCTATTTTAATTGCCGCTGCCGGTTATATCATCAATGATTATTTTGATATTAATATCGATTTGGTGAATAAACCCGATAAATTGGTCATTGAAAAATTTATCAAAAGAAGATGGGCCATTGTTTTACATATTTCTATAACTCTTGTAGGATTAGCCCTTAGCTTCTATGTTTCCTTATACACCGGTTTTATTGTTTTTGTGGGTAATGTTATTTGTGCCATTTTTTTGTGGGTATATTCTACAACATTTAAAAAGAAATTATTATCGGGCAACATACTCATTGCATTACTTACTGCATGGACCGTTTTAGTTTTATATGCCGCAGTTAATACAACTTATGTTATTGCTGGAACGATTTCAAAAGACATTCCTGTAAGTATGTTTCGAATATATCGATTAGCTGTATTGTACAGTGGCTTTGCATTTATCATAACCCTTATTAGAGAAGCCGTAAAAGATATTGAGGATATACAAGGGGATGCTCGATATCAATGCAAAACTATGCCTATCGTTTGGGGCATTCCGGCCGCTAGGGTTTATGTAGGCGTTTGGTTAACAGTTTTGCTGGGCGCTTTAAGCATCATTACTTTTTATGCATTTTTATTAAATTGGTGGGGGAGTGCCATCTATTTATCGCTACTGGTAATTTTACCCTTAGTATTCCTTATAAGAACATTTATTAAAGCACAAACTGTTTCCGATTATCATCAACTCAGCACTTATATCAAATTATTGATGTTAACCGGTATTGTTTCAATGGCATTTTTTTTGCTTTAAAATTCGATTAATCTATCACCATGTTTCAGCCGCATTTCAAACAAAAAAAAATTATTCTTGCTTCTCAATCTCCCCGTAGAAAACAATTGTTAGAGTGGGCAGAAATTCCTTTTGAAGTAGTGGTACATCCTACCGATGAATCTTATCCTAAACATTTAATGCCAATTGAAGTGGCTCAACATATTGCCTTAGAAAAAGCCATTGCTGTTCAACAAAACCATAAGGAGGCAACCATCATTGCCGCCGATACCATTGTAGTTTTAGAAAATAGTATAATAGGAAAGCCAGTAGATAAAAATGATGCCATATCTATTCTTCAAAGATTATCAGGTAAAACACATCAGGTGATTACAGGTGTTGCATTGTTAGAAGGATCAAAGCAAATGGTATTTGCAGATATTACAGCAGTAGAATTTCATCCTATCACTATTGAGCAAATAGAATTTTATGTAGATCAATATAAGCCTTATGATAAAGCCGGTGCTTATGCCATACAAGAGTGGATTGGCGTTACAAGTATTAAATCCATAAAAGGCGATTTTTATAATGTGATGGGACTGCCCGTGAGCCGTGTTATTCTTGCTTTACGGCAGTTATAATCTTCCTTTCCTTTTTAAATATATACAAATTCGGGTTTTAGTTTAGTGCTTTGTTATTCATCAAGCATTTGTACTACTATGACCGAAAAATTACTCCAATTCATTTGGCAACATCAATATTTCAATACCCAAGATTTATATACACTCGATAATGAGCCGGTAAAGATTTTGCATCCTGGAAAATTAAATCACCACCAAGGCCCCGATTTTTCGAATGCTCGAATTCAAATTGGAGATACCATTTGGGTTGGTCAAGTTGAGTTACATCTTTTATCTTCTCATTGGAATGTACATAAGCATGCTGACGATCCACATTATCAAAATGTAATTTTACATGTGGTTTGGAAAACTGATTGTACACTACAAATCAATTTTCCCGAAATAGCCTTACAGCATCGTATACCAGGAATAATGTTACAACAATATGTAGATTGGATGAATACCGGTAATACAATTCCATGTGCTGCTAGTTTACATCTTGTGCCGGATATAATTTGGAAAGCTTGGGAAGAAAGGATGATGGTTGAACGATTAGAAGCACGGTATAACGACCTATTAGATACATTGCAGCAAAATCAATTTAACTGGGAAGAAGCCTTCTGGTGGCGACTTGCACACCTTTTTGGAGGTACTGTAAATGCTGCCGCCTTTGAAGTGATGGCACAAAGTATTCCCTTTAATTTATTAGCAAAACATAATCATCAATACCATCAAATTGAAGCATTGTTATTTGGACAAGCGGGTTTATTAGAAAGAAATTTCTCTGAAAAATATCCTCAAATGTTGCAAAAAGAATATCGGTTTCTTCAAAAGAAATATGCACTTACTGCATCCACTTTACCCATACAATTATTACGCATGAGGCCTCAAGGATTTCCTACGGTTAGACTTGCGCAATTGGCTATGTTGATACATTTACAATTAAATGTTTTTGCATCCATTTTAAAAATTGAATCACTCGAAGCTTTGGAAAATTTATTATCTGTAACCGCAAATGATTATTGGAATGATCATTTTTTATTAGATGAAAGAACGGTGTTTCAGCAAAAGAAAATAGGAAAACAAATGGTGCATAAAATTATAATTAATGCAGTAGTGCCCTTTTTATTTGCTTATGGAAAATTTTATCAAAAAGAAAGTATCAAAGAAAAAGCAATAGCTTGGTTACTACAACTTCCAGCGGAGAAAAACAACATCACTGAATTGTATAAATCAGCTAATATTGCCTGTACATCTGCAGCATCTACGCAAGCAATTTTAACCTTACATCAAACTTATTGTATGCACAAAAGATGTTTGGATTGCGCCATTGGCAATAGCATACTGAAGCGAACTATAGCCATTGGTAAGTAATATCAACCTCCATATCGGGGTGCAAACTTTTTATAACCGGACAATGATCCCCAGTATTTTGTAAAATGATCTTAGATTTTTCATCTAAATCGGCCAATCCGTTAAATTTAACATGAACTTCAATTTTAGCTATTCTCCGCGGATTGCTTTCCATATGCTTTTGAATATCGGCCGTTGCACCTTTTAATTCAATGCCCATATCGGTAGCTTTAAGTGCCATTGTAGTTATCATACAAGTGGCCAAAGACGTGCATAATAAGTCGGTTGGCGAAAACCTTTCCCCTTTTCCCCTGTTATCGGTAGGCGCATCTGTTTCTATAGAAGAATTGCTTTGAACATGAACGGCATTGCAATGTAAATTCCCTTCATATAAAATGGTTGCTGTCATTGTACTATTTTTGCATAAATTTACTGAAGTAAAAAGCGATCATGCATAAAATATTTTTTATAGGGATTTTTCTCCTGTTTACCGTTCAAGTTACGGCACAACAAACCAAAAAGGACCGTAAGTTAGAAAAGAAACAACGCATCAATGCCCTCATCAAACAAGAAGAGGAGGGTGTAATTGCGTATTCGAAACATACGGTTTATGGCTTAAAATTAACGTCAGACGGCTACGGCGGTTTTATCGAAATTGGCCGTGCTAAATCTATTCGTAAAGCTTTGTTGTTTCAACTAGATATTGGTGAAAGAAAGCATCCTAAAGAAGAGAAGCAAACCAACCCATTTATTCCTACATCTCCTTTTATTTTTGGGAAAATCAATTATTTCTATCCGGTGAAACTGGGTGTACAACAACAAATTTTATTGGGCAACAAAAGCAATAAAAATGGGGTAAGTGTTACCGGAAACTTTGGCGGAGGGCTATCATTGGGCTTATTACGGCCATATTATTTAGAAATTAATGACGTAACCAACGCCAACAGAAAATTCATTAAATATGATAGTCCGGATAGTGTGATTTTTGTTTCAAATGTTGAATTAGCTAATCTTTCTGTTGCCGGAACCGGATTAGGAAGAGGATGGAGCGATTTAAAAATTGTACCGGGAATATATGGTAAAACGTCTATTCGTTTCGATTATGGTCGTTTTAATGAAATGGTGAATGCCCTAGAAGTTGGACTTACAGCAGAATTTTACAGTAAAAAAATACCACAATTAATTTATTTGAAACAGCGCAACCTGTTTTTCAATGCATATATCAGCATTTTATTTGGAAAAAGAAAATAGTAGTTTTCGATTAACAATTTCCAATTGCAATTGTAATAATAGTTAAAGTTGATTGATTCATGATAGACTTACCAGTAATAGACGGAGTAGTGGAACAGCCGCTTAAAAAACCCAATTGGTTGAGGGTAAAATTACCCATTGGAGACGATTATAAACATGTACGTGGATTAGTAGACACACATAAACTGCATACCATTTGCGAAAGTGGTAATTGTCCTAATATGGGCGAATGTTGGGGTGAAGGCACTGCAACTTTTATGATACTCGGCAATATTTGTACCCGTAGTTGCGGATTTTGTGCAGTAGCTACCGGCAAACCCGATCCCGTTGATTGGGACGAACCACAACGGGTGGCAGAAGCCATCCATTTAATGAAAGTGAAACACGCTGTTATTACTTCTGTAGATAGAGATGAGATTGCCGATGGTGGAAGCATCATTTGGTACAATACCATAAAAGCAGTTAAAGCTTTAAATCCGGATACTACTTTAGAAACTTTAATTCCCGATTTTAAAGCTGAAGCCGAAAATATTCAACGCATTATTGATGCAGCACCCGAATTGGTTTCGCATAATATTGAAACCGTTGAACGTTTAACCCGTACCGTACGTATTCAAGCAAAATATTGGAGAAGTATGGAAACCTTGCGTATTTTAAAGCAAGGGGGCATGCGCACCAAAAGTGGTATCATGCTTGGTTTAGGCGAAACAAAGGAAGAAGTGATTCAAACTTTAAAAGATTTAAGAGCTAGCGATGTAGATGTGATTACAATTGGTCAATATTTACAACCCAGCAAAAAGCATTTACAAGTACAACGTTTTGTGCATCCTGATGAATTTGCCGAATTGCGTGAAATTGGATATGAATTAGGTTTCGATTATATTGAAAGTGGACCACTGGTGCGTTCTTCTTATAGAAGTCAGAAACATGTGGTAGAAGGATGGGGAAGGAATATGTGGTTGGAGGAGAAGAAGGGTATGAGTTTATAAGGTTTGTGAAGTTTATTATGGTTCGAGCCGACTCGAATCATTTCACTCGAATTATTGCACTAGACCTATTGCACTAAGCATTTATAATTCAACACTTAACATCTAACATTATATAAAAAAAGAGCGCTGTTTCAATGGAAACAGCGCTCTTTTTATATGTTGTGTTGAACAATTAGTATCTGTAATGCTCAGCTTTGAATGGGCCTTCAGCAGATATACCTAAGTATTCGGCTTGCTCATTAGAAAGGGTATCTAAAACAACACCAATTTTAGAAAGGTGTAAACGAGCAACTTTTTCGTCCAATACTTTTGGAAGTACATAAACTTTATTCTCGTATTTACCAGGGTTTGTCCAAAGTTCAATTTGAGCTAAAGTTTGGTTGGTAAAAGAAGCACTCATTACAAATGATGGGTGACCTGTAGCACAACCTAAGTTAACTAAACGACCTTCAGCCAATACAATGATATCTTTTCCTTCAATGGTATACATATCAACCTGTGGCTTAATGGTATTTTTTGTATCTCCATAAGCACTGTTTAACCAAGCCATATCAATTTCAATATCGAAGTGACCGATATTACAAACGATTGCTTTATCCTTCATTAAACGGAAATGCTTTTCGGTAATTAAATCTCTACAACCTGAAGCAGTAACAATAATATCAGCTTCTTTAACAGCTTCAATCATTGGCTTCACTTCAAAACCGTCCATAGCTGCTTGTAAAGCACAAATTGGATCAATTTCAGTAACGATTACACGACAACCTGCACCTTGTAATGAAGCAGCAGATCCTTTACCCACATCACCATAACTACCTACAACTGCTACTTTACCGGCCATCATAACATCTGTTGCACGACGAATAGCATCAACTAAACTTTCTTTACAACCGTATTTGTTATCGAATTTAGATTTAGTAACTGAATCGTTTACATTGATTGCAGGAAGCGGTAATGTACCTTTTGCCATTCTCTCATATAAACGGTGAACACCTGTTGTAGTTTCTTCAGATAAACCTTTGATGTTAGCAACCAACTCAGGATATTTATCCAAAACGATGTTGGTTAAATCTCCACCATCATCCAAAATCATGTTTAAA
>JBMOEQ010000060.1:0-14054 GCA_049314655.1 Ferruginibacter sp.
GTTGAATGATGAAACCCTAAACGATGAAACCAAAACTATTCAATGTTTATAAAGATTATAGGGATTGTAAAGTTTATAAAGATGCGTACTAAACCCTAACCAATCTCCATCTTGGAATAAGATTCTCTCTGCGAACTCCATTTACTCCTGTTCTCTGCGGTTAAAATTTATGTGAGTTGTTAAACGTACATTTCCATCTCGGAGGCGAGCTCAGCAATCGTTAAACCATAGTTCAACTACTGTTCATCTATTGTTCAACTGAAACAAGTTTATAGGGATTGTAAAGTTTATAAAGTTGAACCCTAAACCTCTAAACCTCTAAACCCCTAAACTACTCAACTCCTCAACTTACTTCCCTACCATTCCTTTCCAAATTAAAAACAACATAATAGAGCCGGTGATGATGCGATAAAATCCCCAAAAGCGGAAGCCGTATTTTTTTAAAAAGTTAATGAAAAATCGGATAGCTAAAATTGATACAATAAAAGCAACTGCACTACCAATTGCCAGAAGATATAAATTATCGGCAGCCAATGCATCAGGATGTTCTTGGTAAGTATCTAAAAAACTTTTTGCCGAAGCTGCAAACATGGTAGGCACGGCTAAGAAAAATGAAAATTCTGCTGCAGCACTGCGGGTAAGTTTTTGACTCATTCCGGTAATAATAGTTGCGGCACTTCTGCTTAATCCGGGTAAAAGAATAGATAGTATTTGTCCGCAACCAATGATGAATGCCGATTTATTACTCACTTTAGCTTCATCATCAATCGTTGGATTTTTAAAAACATTATCTATAAATAATAATACAACCCCGCCACCAATCATTACACAGGCAATAAAAGTTAAATTGCCTAAAGCGGCATCTATATACGATTTTAAAAGATATCCTGCAATCAAAGAAGGTATAACGGCTATGATTAATTTGAGGTAAAAATTCATTTTAGCCTTGAAAGTATCTGCGGTTGGGATGAATTTTTTCCAATATAAAATTACTACTGCAAGAATAGCTGCCAATTGAATCACAATTTCAAACATATCAGTAAAGGGCGTAGGTGTAAGTCCCAATAATGGATGTGTAAATTTCATGTGTGCAGTAGAAGAAATGGGCAAAAACTCGGTTAACCCTTCAACAATGGCAATAATGATAGCTTGAAACGTATCCATGAGCAGCAATTGAAAACTTGATAAAATAAAAGCGCCGAAAAAACAGCGCTTTTTGAAAAAGAAATATATACATCAACAGCAGTGCCGTTTATTATTGATTGTTTTTTGGTTTTCTCATGATGGCAAAAATTTCGATGATGAAACCTGCAATGATGAGGATTGGTGCAACGGTAATTCTAATAGGACTATTCACGTCGCTGTCTTTAAAAACAGTTGGGTCAGCACTTTTACCGCCTGCCATTAAAAAAAATCCAATAGCAAGTACTACCAATCCGGCTAACATTAAAATGAAATTCTCTTTTCCAAACAAACTAGCCTGAAGGGGTTTCTTTTCTGTACTCATAATGTGTTATTTAAAGTGCAAATAAAAGGAATAAATCATTAATAGAGCTCATCCAGTTTCATTTGAAGGTATTTTAATACAGATCGATGGGTGCTAAACAAGGAAATGCTTACCCCTAAAATTAAAATACCGCCAATAATGATAGACATATTGGTGCCATCGCGTAATAAAGTAAGCCAAGGCACAAATTTTTCGGCAACAAATATGAAAATGAATACCGCTGCAATGGCTATACCCGCCGCTATGAGTCCATTGATTACAGCCCTTATATTAAGCGGCTTGGCAATGAAACTTCTAGTTGCGCCCACCATTTGCATGGTTTTAATCAAAAACCTATTGCTGTACATGGCCAAACGTATGGTATTGTCAATAGAAATAATAACAATCATAGATAATATGATGGCAAATACTAAAATACCTGCGGCAATGTACTTGGTATAGGAACTTACATAGCTCACTGTTTCTTTTGGATATTGAAATTCCGACATTACGCCAGGGAATTGCGCTTCTAAATCGCTGCTTAAAATAGATAAACTGTCTTTATTCATATAATCGGCTTTCACAAAGAAATCGATGCTTTCGGGAAGCGGATTATTGGTGATGAATTTTTTCCAAGAGCTATCGTTTTCGGCATTCCATTTTTGAATGGCTTTTTCTTTGGTAACATATTCGGCCGATTTTACATAAGAAATTGCCGAAATATATTTATGCAGGGTATCAATTTGCTTTTTACCGGCAGAAGGGGCTATCCAGGCATGTACTTGGATATTTTCGCGGAACATTTCGCCCGATTTTTTTAAGTTTAAAAACAACCAACCTACGATGCCAAATAAAAATAATACCAAGGCAACCCCAATGATGGCGTAGGCATAGGAGGGTTTACTGCGTTTTGCGGAAGATGTTTTTCCAAATTGCGACATGAGCGGATAATTACTTTTAAGGTTAATCTCTTTGCTATTATTGGGCATTGAAACCGATACCGGCAAAAATAAAGGTTTTTAGCTGCTTTACTGTACTTTTGTGCCCCTAGAACGATTACCCTTCAAATATATTTTTAATATGCTATTCAATAGCTGCATGTATGGGGTAAAATAACTTTTCTTTCACAGTTGATGAAGGGAGTTATTGGAAAAATGAAAGCCCAGCATTGCTGAAAAAGTTGAAGGGAGTGACACAACAAAAGCTGCGCAGCGAACAACTGCCGGTTACCAAAAACAATGAACAAAAAAATAAGCGCATAAGCAATTAGAATATGGAATATAATTTTAACGCCATCGAAAAAAAATGGCAAGCTCAGTGGAATGATTCAAAAGCCTACAGTGTTTCTAATACGTCTACCAAACCGAAGTATTATGTGTTAGATATGTTTCCTTACCCCAGTGGTGCAGGACTGCATGTTGGGCATCCATTAGGTTATATTGCCAGCGATATTTTTAGTCGTTACAAAAGATTGAAAGGCTTTAATGTATTGCATCCGATGGGTTACGACAGTTTTGGTTTGCCTGCCGAGCAATATGCTTTAGAAACCGGACAGCATCCAGCCATTACTACCGAAAAAAATATTGGCACGTTTAGAAGTCAGTTGGATAAAATTGGATTTTGTTTTGATTGGGATAGAGAAGTACGCACTAGCGATGCCGCATATTACCGTTGGACGCAATGGATATTTTTACAAATTTTTGATAGTTGGTACAATCGTCAATTAGGAAAGGCCGAGCGCATTGCAAGCTTAATTAATATTTTCGAAAAAGAAGGCAATGCGGGGCATGTTTGTCCGGCCAATGCTGCATTGCGTTTTTCCGCTACCGAATGGAATGCTTTTTCTGCAAAAGAACAGCAAACCATTTTGATGGATTACCGGTTAAGTTTTTGCGCTTATGGCGAAGTAAATTGGTGCGAAGCTTTAGGTACCGTTTTGGCCAATGATGAAGTGGTGAATGGGGTGAGCGAACGTGGTGGGCATCCGGTAGAGAAAAAGAAAATGCGTCAATGGTATTTGCGCATTACCGAGTATGCCGATCGTTTGTTGGAAGGGTTGGATACCATTGATTTCAGCGATGCCATGAAAGAAATGCAGCGCAATTGGATAGGAAAAAGTACCGGCGCTGAAATGGATTTTGCGGTAGCTGGACATGATGCATCAATTAAAGTATATACAACAAGACCAGATACCATTTTTGGGGTAGATTTTTTAGTGCTATCTCCCGAGCATGAATTGGTAAAAAATATTACTACTGCAGATCAACAAGGTGCCATCAACGATTATCTTACTTATGTAAAAAGCAGGAGCGAACGGGAACGCTTATCCGAAGTAAAACAAATTACCGGATGCTTTACCGGAGCTTATGCTGTGAATCCATTTAACGGCAAACAAATTCCGGTTTGGATTGCCGAGTATGTATTGGCAGGCTATGGTACCGGAGCCATTATGGCCGTGCCTTGCGGCGATCAAAGAGATTTTTCTTTTGCCAAATATTTCGATATCGAAATCACCAATATTATAGGCGATTATTATACAGGTAATGAAGCCAATCCAACCAAAGAAGCCACTTTACAAAACTCGGGTTTCTTAGATGGTTTATTGATGAAAGATGCTATTGCAGTGGCGATAGATAAAATTGAGGCAGAAGGTATTGGTAAGCGTCAAGTAAATTTTAGGATGCGTGATGCAGGCTTTAGCAGACAAAGATATTGGGGCGAACCTTTTCCAATTATTTGGACGGATGGTATTGCCATGCCATTAGATGCAACTGAATTGCCTTTAGAATTACCGCATGTAGATCAGTATGGCCCAGGGCCTGAGGGTGCTGGTCCGCTCGCCAATATTACTTCCTTTATGCAAACCGCAACTGGCATTAGAGAAAGTTCTACAATGCCTGGTTATGCAGGATCGTCGTGGTATTTTTTAAGGTATATGGATCCTAAAAATAGTGCAACATTTTGTGAGCGAACTGTATCGGATTATTGGAACCAGGTTGATTTGTATGTAGGTGGAACCGAGCATGCTGTAGGCCATTTATTGTACAGTAGAATGTGGACGAAAATTTTATACGATTTAGGATATATCAGTTTTCAAGAGCCGTTTAAGAAATTGTTGAATCAAGGTATGATTCAAGGAAGCAGCAGGTTTGTGTATAGATTGAAAGGAACGAAAACTTTAGTATCGTACGATTTATTAGATAAGGAAGAAAAATATAATGGCGCTGAAACCGACAAATTGCATGTTGATGTGAATTTGGTAGATAGAGTAGAGTTAGATACCATAGCCATTAAAAAATGGAAACCCGATTTTGAGCAAACCGAATTTGTTTTAAATGATGGCAAGTATACCTGTGGTACTGAGGTAGAGAAAATGTCGAAGTCGAAATACAATACCGTTAATCCAGATGTGTTGGTAGAAAAGTATGGTGCCGATACCTTTAGGATGTATGAAATGTTTTTAGGTCCTGTGGAAATGAGTAAACCTTGGGATACCAAAGGTATTGAAGGCGTGCATCGTTTTTTACGCAAATTATGGCGTTTGTTTTTTGATGAAATAAAAGGTAAAGTTTGGACAGCTGAAACGCCAACGGCCGCCGAATTAAAGGTGTTGCACAAAGCCATTAAAAAAATTGAAGAAGATACTGAGCGATTTAGTTTTAATACCGCCATAAGTACATTTATGATTGCAGTAAATGAATTGAGCGATTTAAAATGTAATAAGAAAGCTATTTTAGAACAAGTATTGATATTGATTACTCCGTATGCGCCGCATATTTCAGAAGAATTGTGGCAGGTTTTGGGTAATGAAGGATCGGTATTGGATGCTTCTTTTCCGGTGTATGATGCATCGTTGTTGGTAGAAACAGCAAAAGATTATCCGGTGTCTATCAATGGAAAAGTACGGGCAACAATAACCATTGCGCTCGATGCAGATCAAGCAGCGGTAGAACAAATTATTTTGGCCAATGACATTGTACAAAAATGGTTAGAAGGTAAGAAAATCATTTATGTGAAGAATAAGATGGTGAATGTGGTGATTTAGATAAATGTTGAATGTTGAATGTTTGATGTTAAATTTTTCACGCAAAGCTGCAAAGGTTTTCAAGGCGCAAAGTTTTAGAAATGTTAAATGCTGAATGTGGAAGGCTGAAACTATTAAAAGTGTATAAAGTTTATAGGGATTATAAAGGTTATAAGGGTTATAAAGAATGCTTTCTAAACTCTAAACCACTAAACTTCTGTGGCCATGGTTCGTGTCTTCACGAAACATTAAGAAATGTTGAATTTAAAACGACAATTTCCATCTAGGAGATGAAATCAACCATCGTTAAACTATCGTTCTTCCACTGTTCAACCACTTATTCAATGTTAAATGTTGAATTTTAAATGGGATGCCCATCTCTGAGCGATGAATCATAACAACGGTTAAACCATCGTTCTACCACCTTTCTATTATCGTTAAACTATCGTTCATCCACCGTTCAACCACTGTTCAACAGCATCAAGTTTATTAGACTGCTCACTAAACCCTAAACTACTAAACCACTAAACTAGTTTCACGCAAAGGGTAAATTAATGTTGGGTGTTAAATTTTGAATGCTGAATGAGCAATTTCAATCTCGAAGATGAAATTAGCAACTGTTAAACTACCGTTCAACAAAGGTTCAACCACTGTTCAACTATCGCTAAGCTAAACCCTAAACTACTAAACCACTAAACGTTTTCGCTCCAATTGGTAAATGAAAATTCTCAAAAATTGCAGTTCGTGAACTCAAAGCTTCATTTGGTGGATAAGATATTTGCCTTGCTCAATGGAGTTTTAATATTGATGTTGAAATAGCAGTTTTCATGCTATAGATCTAACAACAACAACAATACGAAACGGATGAACACATTATTTACTTTTCACCAAAACAAAGGATCGCTGCGCTTTTTATTGGCCATCTTACTTTTTCTCAGTATTCAAACAGTACAAGCGCAAGCACCAACCATTACAAGTTTTTCGCCGACTTCAGCAGCAGTTGGTGCAACTGTAACCATTACAGGAACCAATTTTAGTGCTACTGCAGCTAATAACATCGTTTATTTTGGTGCGGTAAAAGCTACTGTTACTGCAGCAACTGCAACAACTTTAACCGTAACCGTGCCTGTGGGAGCATCGTATAAACCCATTACAGTAGCCGTAGCAGGCAACTTGTCATTAGGTATTTCTCCAACACCATTTGTAACTACTTTCACTGGCGGTGGTGCAATTACTTCGGGCTCATTTTCTAGTACAGCAGTTGTATTAACGTATGGTAGTTTTACCACAAAAGGTATTGCTGCCGGAGATATTGATGGTGATGGTAAAGTAGATCTTTTATCTGCTAATAGCGCCACCACTAATTTTAGTTTATTTAGAAATACAAGCACACCCGGTACGCTTTCATTTGCTGCTCCCGCCAATACTACATGGCCCGGCAATCCCAATAAAATTCGTTTGGCCGATTTAAATGCCGATGGAAAATTAGAAATTATGGGGGTAAGTAGTACTTTATCTAATTTAACGTATTGGCAAAATAACAGCACACCGGGTACTGTATCTTTAGGTACCCGCCAAAATATGCCTGTAAGTGGAACCAATTTAATTAGTTTGGCAACAGCCGATTTTGATAACGATGGTAAAATGGATGCAGTTACTTTAGGCAATACTTCTAATACCATTAATGTATTAAAAAATAATACTGCATTAGCAACAGTAATTGGTTTTCAAACGGGTTTGTCGGATGTATATACAACCGGCACCAATTCAATTGATGTTAGTACTGCTGATTTTAATTTAGACGGTAAACAAGATATAGTGGTTTCGGGTTGGGGCACGCCGGCATCAATTGCAGTATATCCTAATACTACTACTGCCGGCACTATCAGTTTTGGTGCAAAAATTAATTTAACTGTAACCGGTGCAACCAATCCATCTGTAATTGCAGTAGGCGATATTGATGGCGATGGTAAAATGGATGTTGTAGTAAATGAACGGGTTGGTGGAGCAATTTTAAGTGTATATAGAAATACAAGTGTGGTTGCGGGAACAATATCCTTTGCAGCCCGACAAACAATACCCGGTGTACAATTTCAGGCTCAATCGGTTGATTTAGGCGATTTAGATGGCGATGGGAAAATTGATATTGCTGCAGGGTTTAATGCCGGAATTGATTTGCTTAAAAACACCAGCACTGTAGGCACAATTTCTTTTAGTGCTGCAGTAAGGTTTGATGCTGCTTTAGGTTTTGAAGAGGTAGTGATTGGCGATTTTGATGGTGATGGAAGAAATGATTTTGCAGGCGTATCTAATTCGGTAGTTGGTGCAATTTATGTGTATCGCAATATCATGGCGCCTCCAACAGTTACATCATTTACTCCTACACGTGCTGTTGCAGGCACAACAGTAACCATTACGGGAACAAATTTCTTAGGCGCAACTGCGGTTAGTTTTGGAGGTGTTGCAGCTACCAGTTTTGTAGTTGTAAATAGTACAACCATAACTGCGGTTGTTGGTAATGGCGCATCCGGAAACGTTGCCGTTACTACACCTTTTGGTACCGGAACGGCTGCTGATTTTATATATTCATTGCCACCCAAAATAACCTCTTTTAGTCCGGCACAAGGTGCTGTGGGTACTACAGTAACCATCACTGGTACAGATTTTGGTGCTACTCCTGCAGAAAATATTGTTTATTTTGGTGCTACACGTGCTACAGTAACCGCTGCCTCACTTACCTCCCTCACCGTTACTGTGCCTGTAGGAGCTACCTATAAGCCTATATCGGTATGGGTAAGTCCTTTAAAACTTACGGCGCAATCCAATCAATCTTTCATAGTAACCTACCCCAGTTTTACCACCAACCTTACCGCTTTTTCGTTTGCCCCTAAAGTAGACATTACGGGTGGCAATAATATGTTTCAAACGGTATTGATGGACATGGACGGCGATGGTAAGGCCGATATGCTCACCAGTAGTGGTCCGGAGAATTCTTTTGCTACCAACCGAAATACCAGTACCATCGGCACTATTTCGTTTGCCGCACGCAGTACTTATGCTACAGTAACATCCGGACAGCCTTTTGGCATCGATGCCGGCGACTTAAATGGCGATGGTAAACCGGATGTAGTAGTGGCCAATGTAAACACAGCACAACTTTCCGTTGCCCTCAATACAACTACTACGGTAGGCACCATCACTTATGGCACTCGAGCCGATTTTTTAGTGGCTACAGGAGCAGGAACGCGTACCATAAAATTAGCTGATATAAATGGCGATGGAAAACTCGATATGGTATGTACAAATCCCAATGCCAATAGCATGTCGGTTTTTAGAAATACCACGCCTTTATCGGGCACCCTTAGTTTTGCGGCACCGGTGAGTGTTGCTACGGGGTCAAATCCTTCAAGTTTGGATGTAGGCGATTTTGATGGGGATGGCAAAATAGATGTGGTAGTGGGTTGTGCAGGTACAGGTACTCTAAATCTATTTCAAAATACTAGTACTTTAAGTACCATCAGTTTTGCAGCCCCAGTTGTAAACCCCGCAAGCGTTGGTAGCATTGCTGTAGGCGATTTAAACAATGATAACTTGCTCGACTTAATTGTGAGCAGTGGCAGCCAAATTTCCTATTTTCAAAACGCCAGCACCAACGGTAATATCTCCTTTTTTGCCATTGGTAGCGTGTCGAAAGCAACGAACGGTGCTGTTATCAGCGATTTAAATGGTGATGGCAAACCAGATATGGCAGCTTCGGGAGTATCTATCATGACGGTAGCTTCCAATCAATCCCTAACAGGCGATGATATTGTATTTAGCAGCAATACAGATTTTTCGGCATTATCCAATGCTTATGCAACTGTAGTTGGTGATATTGATGGAGATGGTAAAAACGATGTGGTAAGTACTAATCGGGCATTAACTGGTTTTATTTCAATTTTCCGAAATACCAATAGCGCACCCCTTCCTCCGGTGGTTAGTTCATTTACGCCTAAAACAGCCAGTTCGGGCACAACCATTACCATAACCGGTACCAATTTCACAGGAGCTACCGGCGTAAGTTTTGGTGGCATTATTGCATCTAGTTTCAGCGTTGTAAATGCCAATACAATTACAGCAGTAGTGAACACAACCGGATTTAGTGGAGATGTGGCCGTTACAAATCCATTAGGTACATCCTCATTACCGGGCTTTACTTGGATTAATAATGTGTTAGATGTTCAGTCTTGTGGTGGCAGTCCGGTGTTTATTACTTCAAATTTAACCGGCTTAAGTTATCAATGGCAAATAGATACCGGTACAGGATACACGAATATTAGTGCAGCCAATGCCGACTACTCTGGTGTAAATACAGTTACCTTAACGATAAACAATGCACCCTCAACTTGGTATGGCTATAAATATCGTTGTATTGTTGGTACTTCAACACCCAGCAATGTTTATGTATTAAAATTTGTGGCACATTGGATTGGGTTTTATACCAGTGCAGTAAACATTAGTTGGGAGAATACAGCCAATTGGAATTGTGGTAAAATTCCGGATGCCAATACAGATGTGTTTATTCCTGCAGGTTCATTAACCATTAATTCTGCTGCACAATGTAGGTCTATTACTGCTCGGCCGAGTTCTATAGTAACGGTAACATCGGGTAATTCATTAAAAGTCAATCATTAAAAGCGTAAGGGAAATTCGTAATAATATATAGGTATGTAGTTTCGTATGTTGTATTAGGTTTCGGTGTAAAAAGCCGAAGCCTAATTTTGAATCTTACTTAAAAAATCATCTTTAAGTTCACGCGAAATAGAAACCGATTGGCCGTTGTTCATCACAATATAACCACCATCGCTTTTTACGTATTGTTTAATTTTATTGAGGTTGATGATATAAGAGCGGTGGGTTCTAAAAAATATTCCGGTTGGTAAAAGCAGGTTTTCAAATTCTTTAATTTTTTTACTAACTAAAATCTTTTTTCCATCAGTAAAATGAAAATAGCTGTAACTGCCTTCGGCTTCTATGTAAATGATATCATCGATATTAGTAAATAGTAAACCATTGGTAACGGGTAAAGCAAGTCGTTGAATTTCAGAAGCCGTATTGTTGTTTTTTAAAACCTCATACCGTTCTTTGGGTTCGTTTTTATTTTGTTGAACACGTTCAATTGCAGTAATCAGATAATCGAGTTGTATAGGTTTTACTAAATAATCAACCGCACTAACTTGAAAAGCCCTTACTGCATATTCGCTATAAGCTGTTGCAAATACAATATCAAAATCAATGGTTTCAAAAAAATCGAGTAACTGAAATCCATTGTATTGGGGCATTTCAACATCTAAAAAAATAAAGTCGGGCTTAAATTTATTAATTGCTTTTACACCACTAGGAACATCCTCGGCCATTGCCAAAATAGTAACCGGTAAGCCCGAGGCTTCAATCATTTCTTTCAACACATTACGTGCCGCAGATTCGTCGTCGATGATGATAGTGGTAAGCATGGATGCATTCATTGAGTTTCAAAGATAAGATGGATTAACGATTCATTGATTTTTCCAAAAAACGCTTAATAAATTAAGAAAAGGCTAACGTATAAGGAATTTCAACTTTAACTGTTGTGCCCAATGGATTTCCATTGTCCGAAATTTTATCTTCAATATGCACTGCAATTGAATTTCTTCTGCCTTCATTCAACAGTTCCAATCTTTTTTGCGTGGCAGAAGTAGCAAATGAACGGTGGTGCATTTTTCCGGCAGTTTTGTATTCGGCAGATTTTGTGCGACCAACACCATTATCATCAATAATACAAGTAATCACTTTTTCTGTTTCATTATTGATAAAGGAGATGGAAAGTTTTTTATCCGTTTTTTTATGTAATAAGCCATGTTTGAAGGCGTTTTCAATATAAGGTTGAATAATCATAGAAGGAATCATCATCTCATCTGCTAAATCCTCTACAGCTTCGGTATTGAAAGTTGTTTCAATTGAATCTTCGAAACGCATCTTTTCTAATTCTACATACAATTGCAAAAATTTAATTTCTTCATCTAAAGCAATACTGTCTCTACTGCTGTTATTCAATACCGTTCTTACCAGTTCCGAAAACTTGCCTAAATAATTTACGGCTTTATTCTTATCATTTCCATAAATGTAATTTTGAATGGTGTTGAGCGCATTAAAAATAAAATGCGGATTCATTTGTGCTTTAATGGAGGTTAAAATCGATTGGTTTAATACCTGTTCATGTTTAATCTTTTCTAACAATTGATTGTTTTGTTGTTTTATTTTATACCTATTAAATAAGGTATAAGAAAGAAAACCCAATAGCACTATCGCTGCTGCAATACCGTAAATTAAAACCGATTTGCGTTGCGATTGAAGTGCGGTAATTTCTTGTTTTTGTGTTAGCGATTGTATGAGCGTTTCTTTCTTTTCGGTTTCGTATCGTGTACTCAATTCATTAATCGTTTTTTCTTTTTCAATTCCATAAATACTGTCTTTCATTGTAAAGTAAAGCACACTGCTTTGAAAAGCTTGTTCGTATTTTTCAATAGATGCATAAGCTTGATATAATTGACGATAAACATCTATTAAGGTTTCGCTATCGTTTGCGGCTTTAGCTATGCTTAGGGCTTGATTTAAATACAGAATACCTTTTACAGTATTGCCAATTGCAATATGCGATTGTCCAAAATAACGGGCAATACTTCCTTTCAAAAAATCCATATTGTTTTCTTTGGCAATTTTTTCGGCTTCTTTTAAATAGGCTAATGAAGTGCTATAGTCTTTTATATTATAATATTCGCTTCCTAAATTGGATAATGATATAGCAATTCCAAACTTGATATCTTTTTTTGTACAAATATCCAGTACAATTTTAATGTAGTAAATGGAAGAATCGTGTTGCTTTAGGGTAGAGAAAGTAGTAGATAAATTGGTGAGTATCGCAGCTCTTTTTTGCGAAAGGGTATCGTTACTTTTTACCAAAAGCGCATCACATTCTTTAAATAAAACAACGGCTTCTTTACTGCGATTGGTGCGGTTGTACACATTGGCTAAATTGCTTTTTCCAATAATAATACTGGAGATGTTATTATCGGCTTCAGCCATTTTCAAGGCATCAATATAATAGGAGATGGCTTTGTCGTTTCCGGCACGTTGGTAATAATAATTCCCTAAACAATTCAATGCTCTAATTTTACCAATTCTGTAATTCAATTTGTTGGAAAGTTGTAAAGCTTCATTGGCCCAATTTAAATAAATGGTATCTGCACTAAAAGTGCCATTAACACAGGCGTCTACCAATAGTTCTACACGTATGCTGTCGTTTTGTGGGTGTTGTTGTAATTTAATTAAAAACGAATCTTTTTCTTGTTGAGCCGCTAAATTTGTGCATATCAAGAGAAATATAAAGGAAAAAAATTGATGTATTAAAATTGAGTGTACGGAGATTTTTTTTTTCATGTAAATCTTTTATATAAATATTGAATTTTTTGTGAAAAGCCGAAAAGGGTTAATTAATGTTGGATGTTCAATGTTGAATTTTAAATGGGATCCCCATCTCGGAGAAATGAACCATAACAACCGCTAACCCATTGTTCGTCTACTGTTAAACCACTTATTCAATGTTGAATAGTAAATGTTGAATTTTAAATGGGATGCCCATCTCTGAGCGATGAACCATAACAACCGTTAACCCATTGTTCGCCTACTGTTAAACTATTGTTCATCCACTAAACTCTAAACCCTAAACCCTAAACTTCTCAACCATTCTTCTTCCTCCACTGTAATTCTATCTAAACGCATCCAATGCCACCGTAGGTTTTCCCGTAGCATCAAATGCACCTAATCCATAACCCATCCAATTATATGCTTGGGGTTCCCAATACAAAACGCCTAGGCCTTTGTTATTGGCAATCGATTTTGTTTTTTGAATAATATCGGCCAAAAATGCATTACACTCAAATGAATACTGCCAGCCCATACCCACTTCAACAACCATTACTTCTTTATTATACCGAGCTATCATATCATTCATGTTATTTAAACATTGTTGTGTGCTTATAGACCATGAACTTACATTTGGATATAACGACATTCCTATAACATCGTAATTAGCACCATTATTTTTTAATCCATCAAATATCCAACGAAATAAGCTGTTGTCCGATCCGTTTGAAATATGTACAATTACTTTTGCCGTAGGAAAAACTGCTTTAGATGCAGCATATCCGGTATTTACAAGTTGTGTAAAATTGCTCATATTGGTAGAGGCTTTTCCTTCGGGCCATAGCATGCCATCATTGGTTTCGTTACCCACCTGAACCCATTCGGGCGTAACGCCGGCATTTTTAATTGCCGTTAATACTGCAGTAGTATGTGTGCCCAACGCAGTTTTCATATCTGCAAAACTCATTGCTGCCCATGCCGCAGGTTTGGTTTGTTGTCCCGGATCGGCCCAGCCATCACTGTAATGAAAATCTATCATCACCCGCAAGCCTAAATTCTTTGCCCTTACGGCTTTGTTCACAACATCTGCGGTATTGTTCCATC
>JBMOEQ010000061.1:0-13967 GCA_049314655.1 Ferruginibacter sp.
ATTTTTTCTTTACCGCGGAGAAAAGGAGTAAATGGAGATGCGCTGAGTTATACATTTATCTCTCTGCGATAACTCTGCGCCTCTGCTACTCTTCGGTTTATTTTTACCGCTGAGAAAAGGAGTAAATGGAGATGCGCTTAGTAATACATTTATCCCTTTGCGAAAACTCTGCGTCTCTGCTCCTCTGCGGTTTAATTTTTTCTTTACCGCGGAGAAAAGGAGTTATGGGGTTACACTGAGTTCTAAATAAATCCCTGTGATAAAACTCTGCGTCTCTGCTACTCTGCGGTTAATCCTTTCAGCTTAATACATTATTTACCCTCTACAAACCCGTTCAATCCCTCTAAATATATTTTCCCCCTTTGTTCAGCAAAATAATCAGCCCCTAAACTAATGGCCGCTTCTACAGCAAGCGCTACACCCAATCCTACCCAAAAGCTTTTTTCGGGTTGATGACGAAAGAAAAAGAATAGCACTACACCAATGATCAATAATGCAATCTCCGCATATCTATACACTACAAAATTTTTATTTACTATTTCCATTCTGGGAATTTCTTTAGTTCGAATGGCACCAGGATCCATGCTATATGCATACACTACCCGCTTACGATCCTCATCACTTCTATTATAAATCGTAAACCCAATAATTAAATGGAGTAATCCTACTACAACAAAAGGTATAGCAGCTCCTTTATACCAATTTGATTTCAAATAAAAGAAAAACACAATTGCTGCAATAATTGCTGCAATACCTACAACCATAAAAAGTAAACTTTCTGATTTTTCTGCACTGAAATATTTTTCAATATCTGTTTTACTAAACATACTTTATCGTTTATTATTTCTTTGATTTATTTTGCCATGTATATATTTTCCCAATAGCTGCATGAATCACTGAAGTGCAGTTTTGTTCTTCTTGTAAACGTAACATTTCTTGTTTGGGATAAAAAATCGGTTCATCCCCTAAATCAAATGTTGCATGATGCATGGGTATAAGATAACCGGCTTTTAATTGTTCAACTGCTACTAAAGCATCTGCCGGACTAGTATGTGCCGGATGCATAAACCATTCGGGCATATAGGCTCCAATGCCTAAAAAAGCTAAATCAATTGTTGGATAAAGATCGGCAATCATTGAAAAATGAATACCCATACCACTATCGGCTCCAAAATACACTGTAAATTTTTCCGATTGTAACATGAAGCTTCCCCATAGCATTTCATTTAAATCTTTGAGCCCTCTCCTGTTCCAATGCTTAGCAGGTAAATACGTTATTTTCAAAGCTGCATCTGTTGGATATTGCTGAAACCAACCCGCTTCAATAATGGTATTGGTAATTTTCCAAGCGCGCAATAAATTCCCAATTTCTAATCCGGTTAAAATAATTGCTGTAGGATTTAAAGCACACAATTGTTGCATACTTTTTTGATCGGCATGATCGCGATGGTTATGCGATAATAAAATATAATCTAACCCGGTAATAGTTTGCACAGTGCAAGGCATGGGTGTTTTTCTTTTTAGTGGACCCACCCCATAAAATACTGGATCTACTATACAAAATTTACCCCCAATATGAAATAGAAAACTGGCGTGCCCTAACCAAACAAACCCTTCAAAACTATTTTTCGAATATTGTTGATTCAACAATACTTCAACTTGGGGTTGTTGATTTTTTTTGAGTGCTTTTAATGGATTCTTAGCTGTTTGCCATTGAAGCAATTCTTTAAAACTTTTTTCCGATGGCCCATCTAAATTAATGTATTGGTTTTTTAGATTGAGCATATTGCCAATCCAATCCTTTTTAATAAAGGGTAATGCGGGGTTGAAAGTAGGTTTACGCTTTTTCAAAACGCTTTTATTTTATCTTATCTGTAATTGTACTGTGCAAAGGCGAAACACCCGGATCAAAATAATTCAACAATTTGCCATCAGCGCTGATTAAATACTTCGAAAAATTCCAAGATGGTGCTTGCGTATTCCAACCATTTAAACCGGCATCGGTGAGCCATTTATACACAGGGTTTTGAGCTGCAGCTTTTATCACAACCGATTTTTGCATGATGGTAAAACTTACGCCATAATTGATTTTACAAAATTGTTCTATAGAAGCATCCGTACCTTTTTCTTGTTCTTTAAAATCATTTGCCGGAAAACCTATTACCACCAATTGGTCTTTGAATTGATCTTGCAATTGTTGCAAGGCTTCAAATTGCCCAGTAAATCCACAATCGCTTGCAGTATTTACCAACAAAACTTTTTTGCCCTTTAATGTTTCAAATTGAAACGGCGTTCCATTAGAGCGCATGGCAGATAAAGTATAAAATGAAACAGGAGGCGTTTGTTCGTTACCGGTTAATGTTTTCGAAGAGGATCCTTTTGCCCACATGATTATGGGATATAGGGCTTTCATAATTTTTTGTCGGGTCGTCATATCTTTTGAGTTTCTATTTACATAAATCACATATCCTGAAAAAGTAATCAACAGCAATCCTAATATTACCAATAATCGCTTTAGTATTTGCATCTTATATTGCTTTATTATCTACCTAATAATTTTCTCCAAATACTTGCTTTAAATGCACTAAACGGCGCATGCCTAAATGCAGGCTCAAACCAAGTTGCTCTTTTTACCATGCCTTTATAATGTGTAAAGGTATCAAAGGAATGTTTGCCATGATATGCTCCAAAACCACTATAGCCAACTCCGCCAAAAGGCAAAGCACTATTGCCTAATTGCAGTACCGTTTCGTTTACAGCGCCACCTCCAAAACGAACATGGTCAATATAATAACGTGCGGTTTGGTTAGACGAAGAAAAAATATACAATGCTAATGGATAAGGATTCTTTTGTATCAACGCCAATACTTCGGTCTTTTCTTTAAAAGTAAAAATGGGCAATATGGGACCAAAAATTTCTTCCCGCATCATTTGTCCATCTTCATCAACATTGTCCAATAAAGTAGGTGCAACAAAACGATCTGCCGCATCTGTATTGCCTCCATATAGTATTCGCCCCTCTTGCAAATATGCTTTTAATGTTTCAAATCTTTTAGCATTGATAATTCGCGGATAACTATTACTTACATGCGCATCAGCACCGTAATTTTTCTCAATTTCTTTAATTATGGCAGCTACCAGTTTGTCCTTAATACTTTCATGAACAATCAAATAATCGGGTGCTACACAGGTTTGTCCGCATGCTAAAAACTTACCCCAAACAATACGTTTTGCAGTAACCGTTATTGAAGCATCAGCATCAACAATACAAGGACTTTTTCCACCTAATTCCAAGGTAACCGGACTCAAATGTTGAGCCGCTAATTCCATGATTTTTTTTCCTACAACAGTACTTCCAGTAAACATTACATGATCGAAATGAAAATGATTTAACCATTGAGGAATCACTGTAGCACCATCTCCATTTATTACTTTTATAAACCCTGGCTCAAAATTTTCATTGAATAATTGTTCTAGTAATGCAGCAGTATGTGCACTAATTTCGGAAGGCTTTACCAAAACAGTATTGCCGGCAGCAATTGCACCAATAATACTATTGATGGTAAGCAATGCCGGATAATTCCAGGGTGATATTATAAATACATTTCCCAATGGCTGCGGATAAATCACCGAGCTAGCAGGAAATAAAAAGAAGGAAGAGCTTACCGGTTGTGGTTGCATCCATTGGCGAAGTCCCTTCAACTGTACTTTTATTTCTTCATAAATTGGACCAAGCTCGGTCATATATACTTCCTGCGGATGCTTTTGTAAATCTTTAAATAAAGCTTCATTGATTTGTGCTTCGTTTTGCCGAATTAGCCGATTCAGTTTTTTTAATTGTGTTTTCCGGAATGCATAAGAACGTGTAATGCCGGTATTAAAAAATTGAACTTGGGCTTGATAAATTGCAGAATAGGTAGATGACATGCCGTTTTATTTTATGCTTAAGAAGTTGACGTGGGAAAGCGAAAAATCAACTCAATAGAAAAGCATGTAAAAATGGTGAATGAATATTTTTAAACGTACTAAAGTTAAAAAAGTTTACTTGTACTGTTGGTATTATTCTCTTTGTAATTAAAACTCCAAAACGAACAATCCGATGAATACCCAGTTTTATTGTTTTTCTTTGCATTAAAAGCATGCAAGATCACGAGCATTATATGAAATTGGCCTTACAAGAAGCACAAACTGCGTATGATGCAGGTGAAGTTCCTGTAGGTGCTGTTGTGGTGATGAACAAGCGCATTATTGGTCGTGGACATAATCAAGTAGAATTATTACACGATGCAACTGCACATGCCGAAATCATTGCTTTAACCGCTGCTTTTAATTTTTTAAACAGTAAATATTTACCCGAAGCCACATTATATGTAACCCTAATGCCCTGTTTAATGTGCAGCGGTGCTTTATATTGGAGTAAAATAGGAGCTGTGGTTTATGGCGCCACTGATGAAAAGAATGGCTATATTAAAGTTGCAGGCAACAACAATCCTTTTCATCCTAAAACAACTTTAACTGGAGGAATATTAGAAAATGAATGCGCTCAATTGATGAAAGATTTTTTTAAAGCCAAACGATAATCTATCGTATTATAATTTTCCTTTTTACCCATTTTTGCTGTTGCCCTACCATCAAAATATAGGTGCCCGACTGAATCATTAAATACACTACAATTTCTTCTTTTCCGGATATGAGCAAACGCTGGTCGTTTCTGATTAGGTTGCCTTTTATATCAATAATTTTAACTTGTGCCAAACCGGGGTCAAATCCTTCAACCGATAGCGTTATTTTATTGCGTGCAGGGTTGGGATAACAGTTCAGTTGTGGTTGTTTTACAGAAGAAGCCTGATCTGATGGTTGTATTACCTGACAGAAACAACAAGTACAACAATGTAATAGGATAAATAAACAGGAATATTTTAACATGAAATCAATGGTTGAACAGAATACTTACCAATAATCATGTCAAAACTTCATAAGTTTTTCCTAAAGTAGAAACGGCACTTTATTTGACTATTGAACAATAGGCCTTTATTTTTGTAAAACAGAAGGATTTAATCATTTTAAAAACAATACTATTATGGCATTTACACTTCCGGCACTTCCTTATGCACACGATGCGCTTGAGCCGCATATCGACACAACTACCATGCAAATTCACCATGGCAAGCACCATCAAGCTTATGTAGACAATTTAAATAAAGCTATTGCAGGTACCGAACACGAAAACAAAACTATTGAAGCATTGGTTGCTACTGCAGGTAGCATAAGTGCTGCAGTTCGTAATAATGGCGGTGGTCATTGGAACCATACTTTTTTCTGGGAAAGCTTGGCACCCAATGCCGGCGGAGCACCAACAGGAGCTTTGTTAGAAGCAATAAATACTGCATTTGGTTCATTTGATGCTTTCAAAGAAAAATTTGCCGCTGCTGGTATGACGCGTTTTGGAAGCGGTTGGGCTTGGTTAATTGTTAAAGATGGCAAACTAGAAGTAAGCTCTACGCCAAATCAAGATAATCCATTAATGGATGTTGCTGATGTAAAAGGCACGCCAATTTTAGGTTGCGATGTTTGGGAACATGCTTATTATTTACATTATCAAAATCGCAGAGCCGATTATTTAGCTGCATTTTGGAATGTAGTAAATTGGACAAAAGTTGCTGAGCGTTTTGCTGCTGCTTAATTCATAAACTATTTCAGTAGGCCGTCGACAGTAATTGTTCGACGGCTTTTTTTATGGAACTGGATCGTGTCCATGCCCACCCCAAGGATGACAACTGCTTACTCTTTTTACAGTAAGCCACAAGCCTTTTATCAATCCATGTTTACGCAATGCTTCAATACCATACTGCGAGCAAGTTGGCGTATACCTGCACTTGTTGCCTAGCCAAGGAGAAATGATGAGTTGATAGAGCCTTATCAATAGTATAAATGGAAATACTATAATAGATTGTAAGGTTTGCAATAAAGATTGATTAGGGTTGTTCATGTGTACTTATTTTAATCAATCGATGTATTGCGGCCTTCATCTTTTCATGCAAGGCATCATATTGAGGCAAAGTACCATTCACGTATAAAAAAAACACATGCAACTGTAAGCCCGATTTGTTTAAAGCTTCTTGTAATGGATTTTTTTGCAAACGATAAGTTTCACGCAATAAACGTTTTACCCGGTTTCTATCTACCGCCTTTTTAAAATATCGAGTACTTACCGAAAAGCCTGCTTGGATGGATGAAGGATTACCTTCTGATACCGGTAGTAAAACATACATCACCCTAAAAGGAAATAATGAAAAAGATTTTCCGCCACTAAAAAGCGCATCAATCTGCTTACGACTTTTTAATCGTTCACTTTTTCCGAGTGTATGTTTTTGAGTTGGTTGCAAGGGTGTAAAAATAAAAAAGTCCTGCCGGTTTCAGCAGAACTTAATATGTTGTCGACTCGATTAGGAATCGTGCGCTGTTTATTTCTTACCGAAACGCTCGTCAGAAACAGTCAGTTTTACACGACCTTTTCTGCGACGACTAGCCAAAACCTTACGGCCATTGGCAGATTCCATACGCTTACGAAATCCATGAACAGATTTTCTGCGGCGTACATGCGGTTGATAGGTTCTTTTTTTACCTGGCATTGTTTTAAATTTTTCCTTTTACAAAAATTAGTTTCCGAATAAAATTGTATCTACATCCACCAGGGCACCATCCCCTGCTGTTTGTGAAAGGACGGCAAAGGTAAAAGAAAATCTGAAAAAACCCAATTTTTAAGCCGATTAATCCTTTTAAAGTGATAAATGATTGGATTTCACGGATTCGCCATAAAAAATACTGGCTTTTTCATTGAAATCGGATGCGGAATCGGTAGTAAAAAAGCGTAAAGTTTGGTTGGTGGTACAAAATTGGGCAATTTCGGGATGGCGTTCTAAATAATGCGCTAAGCTATCTGCAACAATACTTCCTTGAGAAATTACAGCTACTCTTTCGGGTAAAAACTGCTCAATTTTATCTCGCATTAAAGGATAATGGGTGCAAGCCAACAGCACGGTATCAATTGTTTCCGATTGAGCCATCAACTGACTAATATGTTTTAATACAAAATAATCGGCGCCATCGGATAAGTGTTCCTTATTTTCAATCAAGGGCACCCACATTGGACAAGCCTCCTGATATACTTTTAAATCGGGAAAAAATTTGGCAATTTCTATGGGGTAAGAACCCGATGCTACTGTACCCACCGTACCCAATATACCAATAGATTTAGAATGGGTAAACTGCCCGATGATTTCTGTTGTAGGCCTAATAACCCCTAATACTCTTTTTCCGGGATAATCTTTAAGATCGTTTTGTTGAATGGTTCGCAAAGCCTTTGCAGAAGCAGTATTGCAAGCCAAAATAACTAAAGGGCAGCCTTGGTCGAAAAACCATTTTACACATTCTAATGTATATTCATAAACGGTTTCAAAACTTCTGGTTCCATAAGGAGCTCGGGCATTATCTCCCAAATACACATAATCGTATTGAGGTAAACGTGCCGTAATTTCTTTTAATACGGTAAGTCCACCATAACCACTATCAAAAACACCTATAGGCCCGGCTGTTGTAAGCATGTATCAAATGTACAAAAGCCAAACTGAAGTAGTTTGGCTTTTGTAACGTATTTTTTAAAGAGGAAATTAGTTCTCTTTTGGTTTTGCTGTTGGTGCAGGATCTTTAATACCCAATTTTTTCTTAACCAATGGCAAAACATTTTCTCCCGGAGGGCCAACAATTACTGATGTTTCATCCAAGATATAAGCATAGCCGCTTTCTTTAGCCACTGCTTTCACTGCATCTAAAGCTTTGGTACGAATAGGGATCAATAAAGATTGTTGTTTTTCGCCAATTTTTTGTTCTACTGAAGCGTTAAATTTTTGAATTTTATCATACACTTCTTTCAATTCATTTAATTTAACTTCTTTCTTTTCTGCAGAGTATTTCAATGAATCGGCACGGAAGATGCTGTCTTTATCATTCAATTCGCCCATATATTCATTGTACTGTTGTTGCAATGCATTTTTATAAGAGTCTAATTGTTTTCCGGCTGCTTCCGCTTCTGGCATAGAGCCAATCAATTCTTCAACATTTAAGTAGCCAATTTTTGATTGCGCAACTGCTGAATGCTTAAATCCCATTATTGAAATGGCAATCAAACTAGCAAGGATAATTTTCTTCATTTCTTTCTGTTTTCTTTTTTAGTGTGTTTTTATATAATAAAGGCTGCACGCCAATAGTCGATTATGAATTATTTAACACCCATGAACTTAAGCACTTCGTCGCTACGGTCCAATTTTGGGTCGGCAAATATAACAGTAATTCCTTCACTTTTATCTAGTATAAAATCATATGAACGATCTACTGCTAATTTTTGAATGGCCATATATACTTTATCTTGAATGGGTTTAATTAATTCCTGACGTTTTTTAAACAAATCGCCTTCAAATCCAAATCTTCTTTTTTGTAAATCTCTTACTTCCTTTTCTTTATTATAAATTTCATCTTCTCTTTTCTTTTTCAATTCGTCGCTCAACATCACTTGCTCCGCATCATAATCCTTATACATTTTATCTACATCGGTTTGCTTTTTTTCAATTTCTTGTTGCCATTGGGCACTAAATTGATCCAATGAAGTTTGTGCTGTTTTATATTCCGGTAATTTTTCTAAGATATATTTTGAATCAATTACGGCATATCGTTGAGCGTGGCTATATAAAGCCATTAAGATTAATAACGAGAATAACGCAAGTGTTTTTTTCATGACAAATCGGTTTTAAAATGGTTGTTATACAAGGGTGATATTATTCGGGTTCTTGACCAAGCATAAAGGTAAACTTAAATGCACTTCTTAATGGTTCGCCTGCTCTAATCTTATCAAATCCTAGGCCATAATCAAATCCTAACAAACCAAACATTGGTAAGAAGAAGCGCATACCTAAACCTGCCGATCTTCTTAACTTAAATGGATTGTATTCTTTAAAATTATACCAACCATTTGCTGCCTCAAAAAATGCAAGTCCGTAAATGGTGCTCGAAGGATTTGTACTAAATGGATAGCGCAATTCCATCGTATACTTATTGAATATGGTAAAGAATTGGTTTTGCGTTACGTCATCCGGATTAACCTTTGGATTTGAACTGTTATAAATAGGATAACCACGATGTGCAATAACATCAAATCCTAATAATGCAAAACTATTATTTAACCCTGCATCTCCCACTTGAAAACGTTCGAATGGCGAAACCGGAAGATCGGGATTGTATCTGCCGATGAAACCATATTTGGCTGCCACTTTTAAGATGAATTGTTTGTTCTTTTCGGCACCTTTTGCTACACCAATTGGCACATAATATTCTGCATTTAAACGCCATTTATGAAACTCAGGAAGTTTGTATGGATTAGATGCAGGTTGTGTGATACCCATTAAAGAATAAGGCAAAGTGAACTGTCCGGATAAAGCAAAATTAGATCCTCCCGTTGGAAAGATAGGATTGCCTTGAGTTGCATATCTGGCTAAACCAACTTTTAAACTAATATTGGTTGATGTGCCATTATTTAAACCGCCAAATCCACTGAAGGCGTAATTCTTCAATTTATACTGTTGGAAATTCAAGGAAGTTACTAAAGAGAAATAATCATCCGGCCATTTTAATTGCTTTCCTAAAGAAACACTTAAACCAATGGTTTTGATATTTGAAGTATCGCCACAAGAACGGCAAAACTGTCCGAATTGATCAAATGCATTGGCTTGGCGGGTATTAAAGAAACTAATGGTAAAAGAGTTTCTACGTTTTCCACCCAACCATGGTTCTGTAAAAGAAGCGTTGTAAGATCTAAAAGCACGGCCATTTGATTGAATCCTTGCACTCAATTTTTGTCCGCTACCTGAGGGTAAAGGATCCCAGGTAGATTTATTGAAAATATTGTTGATTGAAAAGTTGTTAAAAGTAATCCCTAATGTTCCGGTTAAACCAATACCGCCACCAAAACCGGCCGACAATTCAAGCTGGTCGTTCGATTTTTCTTCAACACCCCAATTGATATCAACCGTTCCATTATCGGCATTAGGCACTACATTAGGAACCGTTTTTTCTGGATTAAAAAATCCTAATTGTCCAAGTTCACGTTGTGTTCTAATGATTTCTGCCCTGCTGAATTTTTCACCCGGAATTGTCCTTAACTCACGTCGAATTACAAAATCTTTTGTTTTATCGTTACCCGAAATATCTATTTTTCCGATGGTGGCTTGAGGGCCTTCCTGCATTCTAATTTCAAAGTCGATGGTATCATTATATACCGCAGTTTCTACAGGATCTAAACGATAAAACAAATACCCATCATCCATATATAAACTTTGAATATCGCCGCCTTCAGAAGAAGGTGTTTTTCCCAATCTTTTATTGAGGATATCTAAATTGTATGTATCTCCTTTTTTAATTCCTAAAATTAAGTTGAGGATAGAATCGGAATACTTAGTGTTGCCACGCCAAGCTATATTTCCAAAATAATATTTACTGCCTTCTTCTACTTTTACATGAATATCTACATTGCCTTTTTTATTGGAAACCGTTGTGTCTTTTACAATAACGGCATCTCTAAAGCCTTGTGCATTGTAGTAATCGAGTAATCTTTCTTTATCTTCCTCGTATTTTTTTGGATTGAATTTGGCAGAACTGAAAAATTTAAACCTGAAATAAGGATCTATCAACTCCTTTGTTTTAGAGATCGATAAAAAGCCCATATCTCTCAAGTAATCATTTAAGCTGAGGGAGCGAATAGTATCGCCAAATGGACTTTGAATTTTTGGCGGAAACAATGTAAAGCGGCTACTTTCTTTAGAGCCCTTCATTTGCTTTTTCAATTTCAATCCATTTACAGAATTGTTGCCCGAAAAATTGAGTGAATTTACCTTAACCTTATTGCCTTTATTGATGGTAAAAGTGAGTAAAGTAGCATTGGTTAATCCGATTGCAGCTTGTTCGGCTACTTCTACCGTTACATTTCTATAGCCTTTATCGGCAAAAAATTTACGAATGGCTTCAACCGCACTGATTTTCATGTTATCTGTAACCACCCTGTCTTTTGACAAGCCAACTTTACCTTCTAAATCATCTCGCTCACCTTTCTTAACTCCTAAAAATTTAAAATCTGCTAATCTTGGTCGCTCTGTGATGGCCAATTCTAAATACAAATCCCTGTCTTCTAAACGGGTTAAATAAATTTCAACATCGGCAATAAGGTTTTGTTTCCAAAGCTTTGCGATGGCTTTACTAAAGATATCTGTACCGGGAATTTGAATTTTTTCACCAACAGTTAATCCGGAAATCGAAATGATTAAATTTTCATCGAATGCCTTTGTACCGGTAACTGTAATGCCGGCAACGGTATATTCTTTGGGCGTTTTTGAGTTAAAAATTTCGAGCAATTGTGGATTCACAGAAACAGGTGTAGTATCTGCAACTTGCTGGGCCTGAGTGTTGTTAACACAAATAAAGGCGAATAGAAATGTAAATAAGTTCTGGTAAATCCTGTGCATGAAATGAATAATTACGAGCGGCAATATACTTGCTATTATTAAAACTATTTGTTAAACCATTTTCTTAAGTAAGGGGTAAAAACACCGTTGTTTTACCTTATTTAAGTAGATGATTAGGGTGTTGTTATATTTTCATTTTTAATTTGATCGCCTGTTTTACCAAATCGTCTTTCGCGGTGTTGAAAATCTAAGATGGCTTCATAGAGGTTGTCTTTCCTAAAATCGGGCCATCGGGTATTGGTAAAATAAAGCTCTGCATAGGCCAATTGATACAAGAGGAAATTGCTGATTCTAAACTCACCACTGGTGCGAATCATTAATTCCGGATCTGGAAATTCGCTGGTAGATAAGTAATGTTGCAATGTATCTTGATCAATAGTGTGCGGATCTAATTTACCATCCGCTACATCAAATGCAATTTGTTTTACGGCATGATTGAGCTCCCATCTGCTGCTGTAACTCAATGCCATGATTAAGTTTAATCCGGTATTGGCGGCAGTTTCAGCCAATGCTTCTTGAAGTGCTGTTTGTGCAGAACTTGGAAGCATATTGGTATCTCCGATAACATGCAAGCGTATGTTGTTTTTATTGAGTGTAGGCACTTCTTTACGAATAGTGTCTACCAAAATTTCCATTAATCCAGATACTTCATAAGCCGGTCGATCCCAATTTTCTGTACTAAATGCATATAAGGTTAAAAATTCGATGCCCAATTCGGCACATCCTTCTACAATATTTCGCACGCTTTCTACACCATGAAGATGACCAAACAGCCTATCTTCTCCTTTTTCTTGTGCCCACCTACCATTGCCATCCATGATGATAGCGATATGACGGGGTAGTCGCTCAAGGTTTATCGATGCTTTTAAACTCATATACAAAGGTTCAAACCCAATCTACAAATGTATGTTTGGGGTTGCAAAAGTAATAAAAATTAGTTGGAATAAGCGTTTCAGGTGGGTATTGAACCAGAGTTACCACAAATAAAAAAGCCGGTTCAAAAGCCGGCTTATAAAGAGTTATAAATCAATTAATAGGAAGAAGGGCACTTATAGGTGGTAATATTAAAAGAAACCCCAAATTCGGCTATTAAATATTGGTCTTTTTGTTTGCTCCATCCTCTTTGCCTACCTTCTACCCCAATAGGCGTACCACTTTCGTAGCTTCTATCTTGCATTAATGCTGCTAAAGAAGGCTTTCCATTAGGCAAAACATCAAATTTATCTGCGCCAATATAAGTTGTGCTTACATCGTCGATATAATCTGTCATTGTAAGCCGTTGGGCAATTTGAAAAGAAACATTCACTTTATCGGTTACATTGTACTTGATACCCATGCCAATAGGCACACATAAACTCATACTGCCGTAAGCTTTTCTGGTTTTGCCATTTGATCCAACATAGCTAATATTTTGTCCTTCGGTACCTAAAGGACGAAGAAAAATCTTTTCGTTGTCTAAATACGCATACGGATTGTAACTAAATACACCCAATCCCAAGGTTACATAGGGCGTAAAAGAATAGCGATAATCGCCCGGAACAAATTTGAAAAAATTAAAATCGCCATGCACGGCAAACTCCCAAATATCGGTATTGAAACTTAGGTTGCGCCTTTGCTGATACTCATTTTTGCTGTATACATCACTGTATCCCAATTGTGCATAATGTGCACTCACACGCATTCCAAGGTAATTGTTAAATTGCTTTTTAAAGAAAATGCCCAGTGCTGGTTTTGGTCTTTTGATAGCAGCCCTGGTATTTAAATCGCCAAAATAATGTGCGATGCCTGCCGTAACGCCAAATTCTCCTTGTAAAACATTTACATCCTGAGCGTGGGTAGTAGATAAAATGGTCGTTGTCAATAAGGCGGTGATTAGTCCCTTTTTCATAATTGCAAAGTAAAGAATTGTTTATGAATAACGAATCGGTTTCAAATTTCTTATACCTAAAAATGAAATTATATGTTAATGCACAAAAAAAGAAAGATTTATCTAATAAAGATACGTTTGTAATCATTTTTGCTGCCTCAATCAGTTGAAAATAAAAGGGAAATAAAAAAGCCCCCTGGAGAGGAGGCTTCTGAACTGGTTAGGTTTAATTTCTTTGGTTCACTTCTCGATCATTAGGTTTTCATAAGTACTGGAATTCGTCACGGGATTTGGATTGATTTGGATTGGATATTCTTAGGGTTGTTGGATAATTAACAAGTCAAAGATAACATGCGTTTTTAAGGTGGCTTGTCTAATTATCAGTTGGCTTTGTGTAGTAATTTAACGAGGGAATTGGCAAAAAAGTTGAGAATAATGATAGGGAAACGATAGGTAAACAGTGGTTGAACGGTAGTTGAGAAGTTTAGGGTTGAGAAGTTTAGTGCGGTTTAAAAATCTTTACCAATAGTGGT
>JBMOEQ010000062.1:0-13954 GCA_049314655.1 Ferruginibacter sp.
GTTTTATAACGCCTCCACACTAAACCCCTAAACTTCTAAACCCCTAAACCTACATTCATCCCATTCTCCCCTTACCTTTGCACCATGATTCAATTTGAACAATTTACGCTTACAAACGGACTGCGTGTTTTGGTACATGAAGATGCTTCAACACCTATGGCAGTAGTGAATGTAATTTATGATGTGGGTGCAAGAGATGAAAATCCTGAAAAAACTGGTTTCGCCCATTTATTCGAACACTTAATGTTTGGTGGAAGCATCAATATTCCCAGTTACGACGAACCTTTGCAATTGGCCGGCGGCGAAAACAATGCCTTTACAACAAACGATTTAACCAATTATTATTGTCAGCTTCCGGCCGAAAACTTAGAAACAGCTTTTTGGCTCGAAAGCGATCGTATGCTCAGTTTGGCATTTGATGAAAACAGCTTAGAAGTACAACGAAAAGTAGTTTGCGAAGAGTTTAAAGAACATTACATCAACAAACCTTATGGCGATGTTTGGCATAAAATGCGTGCATTAGCCTATACAACACATCCTTATCGTTGGATGACAATTGGCGAAAAATTAAGTCATGTTGAAGATGCCAAATTAGAAGATGTGAAGCAATTCTTCTTCAAACATTATACACCTATTAATGCCATATTGGTGGTTGCAGGAAATGTACAAACAGCACAGGTAAAAGCGTTGGCCGAAAAATGGTTTCAACCCATTCCATCGGGAGAAAAATACCAACGTAATCTTCCGGTAGAACCGCCTCAAACGGCCCCAAAAAAATTAGAAGTTAAAGCCGATGTGCCTTTAGATGCTTTTTATAAATGTTGGCATATTTACTCTAGGCTAGATGCGCGTTATTATGTAACCGATTTAATAACCGAAATTTTAAGTGGCGGTGGTTCTTCACGCTTATTTCAGGCATTGGTGAAAGAGCAAAAATTATTCAGCAATATCGAATGTTACCATATGGGCACTACCGATGCCGGCTTGTTAACCATAGAAGGTAAATTGGTAAAAGGCGTTCGTATGGAAACCGCCGAAGCTGCTGTGATGGCCGAAATACATAAACTGCAACAAGAAGGCATTACAGAAAAGGAACTTCAAAAAGTAAAAAACAAAACCGAAAGCATGTTGGCTTTTGAAGATATGAGTGTAATGAGTCGTGCAACCAGTTTGGCCATGTATGCATTGCTTGGAGATGCAGAACTTATGAATACCGAATTGGGGCGCTATCAAGCTGTAACCACAGAAGAATTGCTGCAAGAAAGCAGAATTATTTTCGATGAGAAAAACAGCAATACCTTGTATTATTTCGCCAACAATTAAGTTGAAAATTATTTGATCACGATTACGGTTAGGGAAGTAGTAATGCTTCCAAAGGATAAGCCGAAAACAGTACTACATTCATGTTAAACAGAATAGAATCGCCAATTATAAAAGACGCTGTTGAATTCGACCTTCAATTAAAACCTTATTCAAAATCTATTTTAGATAATGGGGTTGAAGTATTTGCAATAGATGCAGGCGCACAAGATGTGCTTCAAATTGAATTGGTGTTTTTTGCAGGCAACAGTTACGAAAAAGCCAATGCGGTTGCTGCTGCTACCAATTATTTATTGCGTAATGGCACTTCTACCAAATCGGCTTTCGAAATCAATGAACATTTCGATTATTATGGTGCGTATTGCAACAGAAGTTGTTTTAATGAAACTGCTGTAGTTTCGCTCCATACCTTAAACAAACACCTTCCGCTTTTATTGCCGGTAATGCGTGAAATGATTACCGATTCTACATTTACACAAGAAGAATTAGAGGTGTTTTGTCAGAATAGCAAACAAAAATTATCGGTGAGTTTGCAGAAATGCGATTTTGTTGCCAACCGATTAATAGATGCGTATTTGTTTGGTGAAAAACATCCTTATGGCAAATACACCGTTGCTGCCGATTACGATGCGCTTACAACCGATCAATTGAAAGCCCATTTCAACGAGTACTATTTAAATGGCCGTTGTGTGATTTTTGTTGCCGGAAAATTGCCTGCCAATATCATTGATTTATTAAATGAAAATTTTGGCAATTGCTCCTTAAAGCCACACCATACACAACAGCATTTGATACATCCGGTACATCCTGTTGAAGAGAAAAAATTTAGGGTACAAAACGATCCTAATGGGGTACAAGGCGCTATTCGTATTGCCCGCCCTTTTCCGGATAGGCACCATCCCGATTTTATCAATGCAATGGTATTGAATACTGTATTGGGCGGTTTCTTTGGATCGAGGTTGATGAGCAATATCCGTGAAGAAAAAGGCTATACCTATGGTATTCACAGTTATATTCAAAACCATATCGGCTCTACGGCTTGGATGATTAGTACCGAAGCCGGTAAAGATGTAAGTGAAGCCACTGTTGAAGAAGTGTATAAAGAAATGAATTTATTGAGGGAAGAATTAATAGATGAAGAAGAGTTGTTGTTGGTACGCAATTATATGATTGGCTCTATTTTAGGCGATTTAGATGGGCCTTTTCATATCATTGGCAGATGGAAAAACATCATCTTAAATAATGTAGATGAAACCTATTTTCAACGCTCTATTGAAACCATAAAAACCATCCCTGCCGAAAAGTTGAGAGATTTGGCCAACCAATACCTCAACCCTAAAGATTTTTATGAACTTATTGTAGTTTAAATATTTTCTTGCTATGAAATTTTTGTTGCGCATTTTAATCTCTACTGTAAACGCTTTTGTATTAGCGTACATTTTACCGGGCATTGAACTTAAAACTATTTTTACAGCAATTATATTAGCCCTGTTGTTGGCGGTTTTAGATGCTGTTGTAAAACCAATCCTTGTGATACTTACATTGCCCGCAACCTTACTTACGCTAGGTTTATTTTTATTTGTAATAAATGCCTGCATCATCCTCACTGCCGAATATTTTATAGACGGATTTAAAGTTGCCGGCTTTTGGCATGCCATGTTGTTTAGCATACTGTTGTCGTTCTTCAATTCTTTTGTACACAAGAGGGCCTTCCCCAAGGAGGAGAAGGCCTCTAGCTAAACCAACAAACTATACTAAAACTATTCTATTGTCATCCGATGTTTGGATGCCTGACTGCGTATGATTTTTTCAACCTCTGTTTCAAGTGTATTCGTTTTGGTTGCATTGGCGTTTTTCTTTCTATCTTCTGCCAACCAAGTTTCTCTTGCCTTACCTGCTTTTTCAATATCTTGCTGAATTTTACCCCTGCTTTTTTGCTTCTCTTGAATAATTTTTGCAATTTCTAATCTGCTCTTTTTTTGTAAACTATCGGGTAATGATTTTATGTCTATTCGAGCAATTAATGTACTGTCGCTTTCTGCAGCCTCAACCAAATCCCAACTGCTGTTTCTGTAAATTTCTTTTTTTCCTTTTACCGTGGCTCTTTTTACTGCAGCCGATTTACTCATGGTATAATTCATTTTATCTACACTGGCTTGTTCTTGCATTTTAGCCGCTCCGGTTGCACCATATCCTACGTATGTGTAATTCAATTTGTCGTTTAAGGATAATAGCAAGGAATCGTATGGTGTAGGTGTATCTTCAATTTTCGCATCGCTATTGATATTGGTGAAACTGCCTTTGCCACATTCAACGCCTAAATTCCAATGCTCTTTGATGCCTTGCATTCTATCACCGCAATAAATGGTATTTACTACCACACCTTTTGCAGCAGCTTCGGTACAAGCTTGCGTAAAACTGATATTGCCTTGTAAAAAATCTTCATTGCCGGCAATGAAAATCACTTTGTAACTGCCGGTATCTGCATCCCAATTCAATTCGCTTATGGCATTATGAATTACATGGCCACAATATTCGGCACCACCGTATGTGGTTAAACTAAACAGGCTTTTTGATAATTGATCCAAATCGGTAGTAAAGCCACTGATTTGTTTTACATAACCGTTTTGTGCTTCATTACTGGTACGGCCATATTCGTATAAAGCAATTTCTATATCCGGAGTTACACCTTCGCATTTTGCTTTACCCATCACACTAACCATATTCCACAATTGAGCCTTAGCTTGTTCTATTAATCCATCCATACTGTTGCTTACATCCAATAAAATTGCCGCTTGAATTTTGGTCTTTTTTTCTTTCGGCGTATGGTGGTTTGCTTTCACCGAAAACGCCAATACCATTATTGCCGCCAGCCATACCATTGATTTTGTAATTCGCTTCATAAAAGAGTTGTTGAGTTGGTTTTTTAAGGAGATGCAGTTTTCTATTCAATTACATAAGGGGTTGATGATATTATTATTGCTTTAACATTTTATTGCCAAAAACAGCTATTCATTCGTTTTGTCATTTGTACGCTTCTTCAATTTACGTAAATGGTATCCTTTATCTACGTTTATTAAATCTTAATCTACTTTAAACTGTACCCAATTTTATGCAATATTAACTACCTTCACCGTTCCCGATTGTTGGGTTAAAAAGCCATCTATTTTATGCAATTCAACCGCAAAAACCTCAGCAATGAAACGCTGGTTTCTTTTTATAAGTCATTATTGTTGCCCCGCCTTATTGAAGAAAAAATGTTGGTATTGTTAAGGCAAGGAAAAATTTCTAAATGGTTTAGTGGTATTGGGCAAGAAGCCATTGCTGTTGGTGCCACTTTAGCATTGGATCAAGACGAATGGATAATGCCTTTGCATAGAAATTTAGGCGTGTTTACCGGTAGAAATATGCCGTTGAATAAATTATTTAAACAATGGCAAGGCAATAAAGATGGCTATAGCAAAGGACGAGAAAGAAGTTTTCATTTTGGCAATAGCGAGCATCATATTTGTGGCATGATTTCGCACCTTGGACCTCAATTGGCATTAGCCGATGGGGTAGCATTGGCACATCAATTATCGGGCGATCAAAAAGTATCGCTTGCGTTTTCGGGAGATGGCGGTACCAGTGAAGGCGATTTTCATGAAGCTCTAAATGTGGCCTCAGTTTGGAACCTGCCGGTGATTTTTATCATTGAAAATAATGGATATGGTTTAAGTACACCTACCAATGAACAATTTAGATGCGAGCGGTTGTCGGATAAAGCTAAAGGTTATGGTATGGAAGGTATTACCATCGATGGCAACAATTTGTTAGAAGTTTACGATACCATAAAAGGTGTTCGTGAATATTGTATTCGCGAGCAAAGACCATATTTGATAGAATGCATGACGTTTAGAATGCGTGGGCATGAAGAAGCCAGTGGCACTAAATATGTACCCGCCGAATTGTTTGAAATTTGGCAACAGAAAGATCCCATCCAACAGTACGAAAACTATTTAATTCAACAAGGCGTTCTTAATGATCATGCCATTGAAACCATTAGAACCGAAATCAAAACTCATATTGAAGCCGAATTAAAAATCGGTTATCAATCTCAAGCCATTGTACCGGATACTGCCGAAGAAGTGAATGATGTGTATGCGCCTGTTCCTCCATCTGCTTTGCCAAAACTTAGCGAGATTGGTTTTTCGGGTGGTGGTATCAGGGAGTTAAGATTTATAGACGGTATCAAAGAAGCGCTATTGCAGAGCATGAAGAAGCACGATAAATTGGTGTTGATGGGACAAGATATTGCGGAATATGGTGGAGCTTTTAAAATCACCGAAGGTTTTGTAGAAAGTTTTGGAAAATCGCGGGTACGCAACACGCCTATTTGCGAAAGTGCAATTGTGGGTGTTTCATTAGGATTGGCATTGAAAGGCTATAAAAGTGTAATGGAAATGCAGTTTGCTGATTTTGTTACGGTGGGGTTCAATCAAATCATTAATAATTTAGCAAAGATCCATTATCGATGGGCACAAGCAGCCGAAACCGTTATACGTATGCCAACTGGCGGTGGTGTGGGAGCGGGGCCGTTTCACAGTCAAAGTAATGAAGCTTGGTTTGTACATACACCAGGTTTAAAAGTAGTATATCCAAGTACCCCTGCCGATGCAAAAGGCTTATTGATTGCAGCCATTAATGACCCTAATCCGGTTATGTTTTTTGAACATAAAGCTTTGTATAGAAGCGTGAGTGGACATGTACCCGAAGCCTATTATGAAGTAGAAATTGGTAAAGCTAGAATAGTACAAACCGGTACAGATATCACCATTATTACATACGGAGCAGGTGTACATTGGGCATTGGATTATGCAAACAAGCATACTCAACTCAATATCTACATTTTGGATTTACGCAGTTTATTGCCATTAGATTATACTGCTATAAAACAGGCCGTTGAAGCTACCGGCAAAGTATTGCTCTTACATGAAGATACCCTCATTGGAGGCATTGGCGGAGAAGTTGCAGCATGGATCAGTGAACATTGTTTTGAACTACTCGATGCGCCGGTGCTGCGCTGTGCATCTTTAGATACGCCTATTCCATTCAATATAGAGCTAGAGAAAAATTTTATGGCATACAATAGGCTTGATGAATATGTACAGCGTTTAATTGCATATTAAATATTTGTTGAAAATAATCAGCAAATAGCATTGAGCAATAATTCAATTTGAAGTTTTGTACTAATGGAGTGCTGTAGAATACAAGAAAATCTCTACAATAAGTTTGCACCTCTTTTTTAGGGTTACTCATTGAAATTTACTACATGTTAGTTGTATTCATTATTATGGAATACAATTACAATTTTTGTAGTAAAATATCTAGACTTGAAACATTTTTAACATTTCATTTATTTTTTTAGATATTTTTTTTATATTTAATAAGTATTCTACAAAATATAGGTTTGTACATTACTGTTATCCATTCTTATCCATCACCAAAACCCACTCTAACTATGCGGATTTTTACCATCCTTGCATGTTTCATGCTATTGTCTTTTCAAAACATTTTTGCTCAACCCGATTGCACCAGTGCAGTTGTTATATGTGGCAATACCGAATTTTATAATCCTAGTGGCGTGGGCACTAAATTAGAGCAATTGGCTTGCGGAGGCATTGAACACAACAGTGTTTGGTTTGCATTTCAGGCCAAAGCCTCGGGCAAATTAAATTTTGTAATTCGCCCGGTTACTCCAGCCGGTTTACCAACTGCGGTAGATATAGATTGGAGTGTATTTGCTTTAGCCGGGGCTCCAAACAGCGGCAATTGCGATGCTCGTACGCAATTGAGTTGCAATTTTGCCGGTTCAGGAACCGTTTTTGGAATTCCCGGAGCAACAGGTATGGGTACACCTCCTTTTGCTGCATCTCAATTTAATCCAGGAATTGATGTTGTTCTTGGTAATTGGTATGCTATTATTGTGGATCAATTTTCAAATACAACCCCTTTATTATTCAGCATTCAGTTTACGGGTAATGATGAATATTCGGCGATAAATTCTACACCGGCAATTTTCGACAATCGACCAAATTTTACCATTACCAATACTTCAACTACATGTGGTGGTAGTTATAGTTTTACCAATACATCTTCTGCTACATCGGGTATTGCCAGTTATTTATGGGATTTTGGTGATGGTTCTACCTCTACTTTAGCCAGTCCATCCAAAACATATCTCACTACCGGAACCTATTACGTTTCTTTAACCGTTACCGATAATAATGGATGCAAATCAACCATTCGTAAATCTATTATTTATAATAATGCCAGTCCTACTTTAACTGCAGCATCAATTTTTGCTACGCCTTCCTGCTCGAATGCCAATAATGGAACCCTTACTGTAACTACTGCCGGTGCTACTACTTTAGGCGTTACAGGTGGTTCGGCACCTTATACTTTTGAATTGGTATCACCTTCTACAGTAATTAGGGCCTCGCAATCTTCTAATGTATTTAGTGGATTACCTCCCGGCGGTTATTTTGTAAAAGCTACCGACGCCTGTGGTAAATCTGCAGTAAGTACTGTAATAACAATTGCACAAGTTGTAACAAATTCAACCATTGGATTAGGTATTCAAAATACACAAGCCGCCTGTAATGGCACACCTAGCGATACGGCAACAATTTTTGCAAATGGTTCAGCGCCTCCATATACCATTGCACTAGTCAATTCATCTCCGGTAACCACTGGGGCTTTGCCTGCTGTACAAAGAGATCCTGTTACAGCTACTTATTATACCACGTTTACAAATCTTTTGCCCGGATTATATACGGTAGAAGCCGTAGATGGTTGTGGTAAATTAAGAAGGGCAACATTTACAGTGGGTACTAGTATTGCACCAACAGTGAGCCCTGTTGCCAGTCCATCTTGTGCAAGCACACCTACAGGAACATTATCCGTTACCGCAACAGCAGCAACAGGGTTAAGTGCAACTGGTGCTCCGGGTACTTTTCAATATGCGTTAATTGCGCCATCACCCATTATACGACCGTTTCAAACCAGCTCTTTTTTCCAAAATTTATTTCCCGGAACATATACTGTTGCAGTGCGAGATATTTGTGGCAATATAGGAACTGCAACTGCTGTTATAGCTGCTGCTCCTGCACCTAATTTTGGTACATCTTTTACTTCAATATCTTGTCCAAATGGAAACACAGGAACCATTGAAGTACAAAATGGTACAATTGCCGGAGGCGGTTCACCTTATACCTTTGAATTAATTGCGCCTTCGCCGGTAACTCGTGCGGCCCAAAACGATAATGCATTTACAAATTTACCTCCAGGAACTTATACCGTTCGGTTAACAGATGTATGTGGAACTTCTGTAAGAACTACCGTAACCGTTGCGGCTGCAGCAGCTCCAACTTTTACTACTACACTAACTGCTAGTTGTACCTCACCGGCATCGGGTACTATAACGGTAACTCCGGGGGCTTTGGCAATTGGACCATTTAGTTTTGAATTGATTAGTCCTGGAGGTGCTATACGTGCCCCTCAAGGGAGCAATATTGCCAATACACCCAACAGTATTTTTATTGGCTTAGCGCCCAATCCATATACCGTTAAAATGACCGATGGATGTGGCGTACCGGTAACTGCAGCTGCAATTATTGCGGCACCAACTGCATTAGCATTTCCAAACGGTTCAACAGTAGTACCTTCTTGTGCTGCAAGTTCAACCGGACAACTTACAGTAGCAACACCAACAAGCGGATTAGGCGCATACCGATATGAAATAATTGCACCATCTCCTGTAACTAGAGGGCAGCAATATAGCAGAATATTTAATAATTTACCAACGGGTAACTATACAATACGCATTACGGATTCCTGTGGAACGCAAGTAGACAATTCGGCTACGCCAATTACTTTACCCGTTGCCACAGCACCTACATTATCGGCATCCAATACAGCAAGTTGTGCTTTAGCTTCCGGTACCATCACCTGTCTTTCTACTACTGCTAATCAAGGTGGTGGTGCATACCAGTTTTCATTAATTGCACCTTCGCCAGTTACAAGGCCCAATCAAACCGCACCTATTTTTACCGGCTTACCTGCTGGTTCATATACGGTACAAATTACCGATCAATGTGGTGTAACAGGCAATGTCAATACTGTTATTGCTGCAGCCGGAGCATTTACACCTGCAGCCGGCGGATCTATAGTAGCGTGTAATGGATCGGGTTATTTTGCCCAGATTATTGTTACGACTCCTCAAAACTTTACTACTGGAGGACCAATTCCAACAGGTAGTGGTGGTGGGCCTTATACTTATGCAGTATACGACGCAACCAATACTACATTAGTTGCCGGGCCTCAGGCTGCGAATATTTTCTCTACCATCATACCTGTAGCAGGTACGCCTTCTCACACCGTTAGAGTTGCCGATGTTTGTGGAAATGTAAGTATAACAACGGTTAATTTAAATCCTCCTGCAGCTTTAGCTGCTGCTACGATTACTGCTGCTACTGCATCCTGTGCGGCTTCTAATACTGGTGTTATTAGAGTAACCACCCTAAGTACAGGAGGATTACCACCTTATTCTTATACTTTAATTGATGCTATAACTACTGCAGTTGTTGCAGGGCCACAAACAAGTACTACTTTCAATGATGTACCTGCAAATGCAACCGGCTTTTTGGTTCGTACTACCGATGCTTGTGGCAATACAGTTACTTCTGCTACGGCAGTGTTATTTCCTGCATCAGTTGTGCCTACAGCAACAGTTGTTACCACAGCATCTTGTGCAACTCCTTCAACAGGAAGAATAGTAACTACTCCGGGAACAGGAGCAACTTTAGCCGGCGGCACATTCTCTTATGCGCTTTATGATGCTTCCAATACGATTTTAGTAGCACCCAGTCAAGCTAGTCCAGTATTTTCAAATCTAGACCCCGCTAACTACACCGTTCGAATTATTGATAGGTGTGGAAATGTTGGTACTGTTGCCGCAACTGTAGCATCTGGCGCAGCAGCACTAACTTCAGCCGGAACGGTTACGGGAACTTGTACAGGAGGAGCTACAGGTGTTATTAGCGGAACTTACACCGGCGGCTCACTTCCATTAACGTATTCATTGGTAAATCAAGTAACATCTACGGTTGTTGCCGGACCACAATCAGACAGTGTGTTTAGTAGTTTAGCTGCCGGAACCTATATTGTACGTGTTACGGATGCTTGTGGTACTGTAGCCAATTCTGCAGATATTGTATTGGCAGATTTGCTTACAACGCCAACCATTTCAACTACATCTGCTACTGATTGTTCGGGATTTGTATTAGTGAGTGGTTATGGCGGCGGCGGAAATGGTGGTCCCTATATTTATGCCATATGTTCGGGTGCCGGATGTACAAGTTTTGGTGCATATTCGAGCAATAATAAATTCAACATCACCACCGATGGCACTTATCGTATAGCCGTAAGAGACAGGTGTGGTAACCAAACCAGTTCTGCAGATATTGTAGTAACTATTCCAACTAAAGGTGTTATGACCGGTGTTACTAAAGCAAACGCTTGTGGAAACACTACAATTACACCAACCTTTACCAATATTCCCAACACGGCATACTTTAGTGTAGATGGGGCTAATTTTTCAACAACATTGGGCACCTTTACGCCCGGCTGTCATAGTATTAGGGTAGCCGATTTTAATGCAGGAGTTTTTGGATGTGCCAGTGATGCTTTTGATTTTAGCGTATATCAGGTGCCCAACAACTTAACTGCACCTACTGCCGGAAATGTAAATTGCTTAAATGGCAATGTTACATTATCTGTAACTGGTGGCACTCTTGGTTGTGGTGGATCGGGTGCAAGTGCGGGCATTAGTTTGATTTCTTGTGTAGGCTGTACAGGTGGTGCCGATCCTATTGGAACAGTTAAAACCGGTCCATCGGCTACATTTAATTTAATCGGCGCATCATCTGCCCAATTTGCACCAGCCATTGTTGTAGGAGGATCAGCTGTATGTACAGGCGCTAATTTAAATGTTGATTTTGCCGGTAATTATTGTTTTGGTAGTGCACTTCCAGTTCAAATTGAATATTTCAGGGGCAATCGTGCTAATGGAAACCATTTGCTCAATTGGAAAGTGAATTGTACACAATCCCCATCGGCAACCTTAGTACTCGAACGCAGTAATGATGGAAGAAATTTCACCGCTATACAAACTTTAAATGTAGATGCACCGCGTTGTTTACAACCATTTAATTATACCGATGCACAACCGCTATCGGGCATGAATTACTATCGTTTGAAAATGACAGATGCTTCTGGCAATAGTAGTTATAGCATAGTGGTAACTTTATTGAACCGTCAAAATGGATGGGAAATTTTAAACATCATTCCTAATCCGGTTACAAAATCGGGCGCTGCAATTTTAAACATTACCAGTGCTGTACAAACCCCGGTTGAATTTGTTGTTTCCGACGCTGCCGGAAAACGTTTGTTGGTATTTGATAGAACATTGATTGCAGGCGCAAATCAAGTAGCATTAGATCTGGGGCAACTTGCACCGGGTGTTTATCAAATAACCGGATACGGACAAAATAAAATCACCAAAACTGTACGATTTGTTCGTCAATAAATTTTAAAACTAAAACACAATAGAAAGCTGCTCGAATTTACGGGCAGCTTTTTTTTGCGCTTGAACAATGGAAGATTTTCTTAAACAGCTTTCTCGATTCATCTTCCAAGCTATTGATGTAAGTTTGTTTTAACGTTTGAAATTTAGCTTATGCTTAAAAAAATTTGCCTCGCTTGCGCCATTTGTTTTTATAGTTTTTCTTTTGCTCAAAAAACTGCAACTACTTCATGGGTAGATTATGTAAATCCATTAATTGGAACCGACTCGCGTTACGATCTTTCCAATGGAAATACTTATCCATCAATAGCATTACCCTGGGGTATGAACAGTTGGACACCACAAACCAATACTATGGGCAACGGCTGGGCTTATCAATATGCCACCAACACCATCAACGGTTTTAAACAAACCCATCAACCATCTCCTTGGATAAATGATTATGGAGCCTTCTCTATTTTTGCTACTACTAACCAATTGGTATTTGATGAAAAGAAAAGGGCTTCTTGGTTTTCGCACAAAGCCGAAATAGCAACGCCTTATTATTATAAAACTTACTTAGCCGATTACAATACCACGGTAGAAATTACGCCAACCGAGCGTGCTGCAATTTTTCAAATTACCTATCCCCAAACCAATGAAGCCTATCTTTTGGTAGATGCATTTTTTAAAAATTCTTTCGTTCAAATTATTCCCGAAGAAAGAAAAATCATTGGCTATGCTTGTAATAATTCCGGTGGTGTTCCCAATAATTTTAAAAACTATTTTGTAATCTATATCGACAAAAAATTTGATGCAATTTGGGCGGTTGATGAAGGAAAATTATTGTCCGAAACAACATCTATTACCAGTAAACATGCCGGTGCAATTGTTCGCTTTAAAACTTCTGCTGGAGAAAAAATTCAATTGAAAATTGCGTCTTCATTTATTAGTGTACAACAAGCCGAACTCAACTTAAAAACCGAAATAGGCACCAACGATTTTGAAGCCATAAAAGCTATAGCGAAATCTACTTGGAACAATATGTTGGGAAGGGTTCAGGTAGAAGGAGGTACTTACAATCAATATGCAACTTTCTATACGGCATTATATAGAACCATGTTGTTTCCAAGAAAATTTTATGAGCTAGATGAACAACAACTGCCTATACATTATAGTCCGTATAACGGCAAAATAGAAAAAGGATATTTGTTTACCGACAATGGCTTTTGGGATACCTTTCGTGCCGTGTTTCCGCTATTCACTTTAGTATTTCCTGATATGAGCAGTTTGATGATGCAGAGTTTGGAAAACACTTATAAAGAAAGCGGTTGGTTACCCGAATGGGCTAGTCCCGGACATAGAGATTGTATGATTGGATCTCATTCGGCTTCCATTATTTCCGATGCTTATCTTAAAGGAATTAGGGGTTATAATATAGATACTTTATTTACTGCCATCTTAAAAAATACACAATCTGTAGGACCATTGAGTTCGGTGGGTAGATTGGGCGCAACTGAGTACAATACCAAAGGGTATATTCCTTACGATATTGGCATCAATGAAAATGTTGCACGCACATTAGAATACAGTTACGATGATTTTACCATTGCACAATTGGCAAAAACAATACATCAACCTCAAGCATTAGTAGATACTTTTTTAAAGCGGGCACAATACTATAAAAATGTTTTTGACCCTTCAGTAAATTTTATGCGCGGCAGAAATAAAGATGGTAGTTTTCAATCGCCTTTTAGAGCAGATAAATGGGGCGATGCTTTTACAGAAGGTTGTGCTTGGCATTGGACATGGTGTGTGTTTCAAGATGTGCAAGGATTGGTGAATATGATGGGTGGTAAAAAAGCGTTCACTCAAAAGTTAGATGAAGTATTTACTACTGCACCAACTTTCGATTATAGTTATTATGGAAGTCAGATTCATGAAATCACGGAAATGTTGATTGCAAATATGGGCCAATATGCGCACGGCAATCAACCTATACAACACATGCCCTACTTATATAATTATGCA
>JBMOEQ010000063.1:0-13893 GCA_049314655.1 Ferruginibacter sp.
AAGAGGCATTGATTGGGTAAGTTTTACTACACAACAAGTGGCCGCTGCGTTTCGATTACATAAACCGGCCATCATTAGTACACATCGGGTAAATTATTGCGGACAAATAGATCCATCAAATCGCACCAAAGGATTAAAAGCATTGAAAGCTTTATTACATCAATTGGTAAAAAAATGGCCCGATTTAATTTTTATGAGTGCTCCCGAATTGGGACAGTACATCCGCTTAACTCAACAAGGATAAACATCGTTTATGTATTTAGAATGGATTAGAAAAAAAATGTATTGGCTTACCGATGCGCTTCGTGGAGGTATAGTAAAAAAACATCACGATGACATTAAGCGTATCGTTAGCAACCCTCAATCGCACATTTCTATAAATTCTATTGCAATCAGAGAAAACGCAATACTTCTTCATACCCTTCAACAGGTTCCGTATTACGCTACCCTACTTCAACAGCATGAAAATTGTACGGTTGAAGATTTTCCGGTAATTGACAAAAATATCATTCGAGAAAATTTCGATTTGTTTTTTGCAAATGGCGTAAATAAAGAATCTTTAATTAGAGTAGTTACAAGCGGTTCTACAGGTACACCTTTTAGTGTTTATCACGATGTAAATAAAAAGAAAAGGAACAGTGCCGATACTATTTATTTTGGAAGCCTTGCCGGGTTTGAAATAGGCACCCAACTGAATTATCTAAAAATATGGACACAAGTCAATAAAAAAAGTGCACTAAAAACTTGGTTCGAAAATATAGTGCCGATAGATGTTACACAATTATCAGATGCTAATATTGAATTGCTGCTGAATCGATTCAATCAATCGAAAAAACCACAAGCTTTTTTGGGCTATGCTTCAGCGTTAGAATCAATTTGCAGGTATATTGAAAACAGCCAAACAGTTCATAAAAAAATCAATAAGGTTAGTGCAGCAATAACCATGTCGGAAGGTTTAAGTGCTTACGGAAAAGCAGCCATTCACAAATATTTTGGGGTACATGGCGTATCGCGGTATTCGAATGTAGAAAACGGCATAATTGCCCAACAGTTGCCCAATGGCTCAACTGCATTCATTGTAAATTGGGCCAGTTATAAAGTTGAAATTTTAGATTTGGAAACCAATCAACCCTTGCCCTTAGGTACAGTAGGCAAAATTGTAGTAACCGATTATTTCAATTATGCCATGCCCATGATTAGATACGATACCGGCGATATTGGTGCATTGGATTGGGACGAACAAAAGCATCGCATTGTATTAAGTAAAGTAGAAGGTAGAAAAATGGACAGCGTATTTAATACCAACGGCACTTTAGTTTCTTCTTTCACCATTACCAATAATATGTGGTTGTATCCCGAGCTGAAGCAATATCAATTTATACAAACCGGCAAAAAAAGCTATTTGTTTAAACTCAACCTCGAGGGCAAATTTGAACGTGAAGCTTTATTGATTTCGGAGTTTAAAAAATACTTTGGTGAAGATGCTACAATTGCGGTAGAATATGTAGATGAAATTCCGCTTTTAAATTCGGGTAAAAGAAAAAAAGTGATGAATATTTCTCAATGATATACAGGAACTACATAAAAAGAATATTGGATGTTTTGATAGCCATAATAGCATTAGTGTTGCTATCGCCCATCATTTTAATCACTTGCCTTTTATTAGCTGTGTTGAATAAAGGAAAAGTTTTCTTCACACAAGAAAGGCCTGGGAAAAACTTACAAAAAATTTATATCCTTAAGTTTCGTTCCATGACCGATGAACGCGATGCTGCCGGCATTTTATTACCCGATAATGTACGTACAACAGCATTTGGAAAATTCATCCGCAAAGCCTCTATAGATGAGTTGCCACAATTGATAAATGTATTAAAGGGTGATATGAGTTTAATTGGTCCTCGCCCACTTTTATTTAAATATGTGCCCTTGTATTCTACTGAACAAAATAGGCGGCATGAGGTTCGTCCGGGTATTACAGGCTGGGCACAAGTAAATGGCCGAAACAGTATAAGTTGGAAAGAAAAATTTGAACACGACGTATATTATGTAGAGCATATTTCGTTTAAGTTAGATATACAAATCATTTTTAAAACCCTACAAAAAGTTTTGATTCGCGAAGGTGTAAATCAATCCGATAATCGGCCAATGCTACCCTTCAACGGTAATAATTAATACTAAAAACTAACCACCTATGTACACAATTTTAATACTCGGTGTGGGCGGACCAACACCCCGATCATTTGTAAGAGCCGTAAAATGGCATGGCGATGCAACCGCAACTCAATTCGATTTTATTGGGGTAGATTGTAATCCTTTGGCTTATGGTTTATATGATAAGGCACTGTTTTCAAAAACATTTTTAATTCCGCGTGCCGATCATCCAACTTATTGGGAGACCCTCAACAAAATTATTCGCGAAAACAATATTGATGGCGCTATAGTTTTGCCCGAAGTTGAAGTAATTGAATGGGCAAAAAATGCTGCCACCAAATTGGAGAAAAAAATAAAATTGCATTTACCCGATTATAATCTAGCATTAGAATTAGTAAACAAACATAAGCTGCATGCTTTGTTAAGTGATACCGATTATATTCCACGTTTTGCACACCTCAATCCCAAACAATACGATTACAATGCATTGAAAGCTGCCGTTGGCGATGTTTTTTGGGTAAGAAGTACAGAAGGTTCCAGCGGTTTGGGTTCTTTAAAAATTACCGGAGAAGATGCGTTGCACCAATGGATTTCTATCAACCCCGGCGTTAGCGAATTTATTGCTACCGAATATTTACCCGGCAGAAATATGGGTTGCAAAATGTTGTACTTCAATGGAAAATTATTGCGTACGGCTTGTGGCGAAAGGGTAGTGTACATTATGTCGAAAGTAGCTCCATCGGGCGTTACCGGCAACAGTGCTTTTGGAAGGTTATTGAATGAACCCAATTTGGTAAAAATATCGCAAGATGCATTGGAAAAAATAGCCGCAAAAGTTGGCGCACTTTTACATGGAATTTATACGGTAGATTATAAAGAAGCCGCTAATGGCGATGCAAAAATTACTGAAGTAAATATTCGACACGTTGCCTTCACTTCATCCTTTGCAGCTGGTGGTGCTAATATCCCTTTAGATACATTAAAAGCATTGTTCCTCGAAAATCCGGAAGATATGCCAACCATACATTATCAATTTGAAGAAGGGTTGATTTTTGTACGAGATGTAGATGGCTATCCTATTGTAATGAAAGAAGCCGATTTCTTGAAAATACAATAGTAGTGCACCCAATATCCTTTTTATCAATTTTAATTGCTACAGTATGAATGCTAAAATATGGTTAAGCTCGCCACACATGGGCACCAAAGAAGCCGAATATGTTGCCGAAGCATTTGCAACAAATTGGATAGCGCCACTTGGTCCGCATGTAGATGGATTTGAAAAAGAATTAGCACAATACAACAAAACCCAACATGTTGCTGTATTGAGTTCGGGCACTGCAGCATTGCATTTATCCTTAATTCTTTTAGGGGTTGGAAGGGATGATATTGTTTTATGTCAAAGTTTTACATTCAGTGCATCAGCCAACCCTATTGCTTACCTTGGCGCACAGCCGGTTTTTATAGATTCGGAAAGCAGTACTTGGAACATGGATCCTGAAGCATTGGAAACTGCTATCAAACATTATATCGAAAAAAACAAAAAACCTAAAGCAATTATAGCTGTGCATTTGTATGGCATGCCGGCTCAAATGCACGATATCATGTCAATTGCACAACGCTACGATATTCCAGTGATTGAAGATGCTGCAGAAGCTTTAGGCAGTACCTACCACCAACAATATTGCGGCACTTTTGGCGATTTGGGAATCTACAGTTTCAATGGCAATAAAATTATTACTACTTCGGGAGGAGGCGCATTGGTATCAAATAACAAAGATTGGATTGAAAAAGCAAGATTCCTTTCTACACAAGCCCGTGATAATGCACCCCATTACGAACATTCGCACATTGGATACAATTATAGAATGAGTAATGTATGTGCAGGAATTGGAAGAGGACAACTAGAAGTACTGCCGGAAAGAATTGCACAAAGAAGAAAAAATTTCAACTATTACAAACAGGCATTAGCCGGCTTACCCATTCATTTTTTAGAAGAAATGGAAGGTAGTTTTAGTAATCGTTGGTTAACCTGCGTAACATTCGATGATGCCTTAAAACATCCCGATACAAGAGAAGCCATTAGACTGGCTTTATTGGAAGATAATATTGAAGCGCGTCCGCTATGGAAACCCATGCACTTACAACCGGTATTTAAAGCGGCGCCGTATTTTGGTGGAAATATTGCTGCATCATTATTTGAAAAAGGATTATGCCTACCTTCTGGAAGTAACCTTGAAGAAGCAGATTTATACCGTGTTTGTAACATTATCAAAGAAAAAATAAACTACCTTTAAATAGATATTTTTTTAACTTAAACTGTTAGAAAATATTGCACTTGCCTATGATACTTACACACAAATTGGCGCCCCGTTGGATCATCTTCTTTATCGATTTAATATTGGTAATGTTGGCCTTTGTGTTTGCCTTTTCGTTAAGACAAATCATCACCCAAGAACCGTTTAATTTAGCCTTTGTTGACAAGCTTATAGCCTCTTCATTAACCAATTTAATGATTAGCATAGTAGGCATGGTAGTATTTCAATCGTACAGTGGCATCATACGATACACCGAAATAAAAGACATAAAAAAAGTAATCTTATTTGCCAGTTTTCAATTGGTATTTTGGTTTATTGTTTTAGCTACCGATCATGGAGATACACTTTCGCCGTTGGTATCAAAACCCACAGTGATATTGAATTGTATAACAGTGATTTTTATCATGGTTATATTTAGGCTTGCCGTGAAAGAATTGTTTCATAGAGCATTAACCTTCCATAAAAACAGCAGTAAATTAATTATTTACGGAGCCGATAATTTAGGGTTAACAGCCAAGAAGGTATTGGAAGAAGATAAGAATATCAATAACAAAGTGATTGCATTTATAGATGATGATCCTAGAAAAATAGACAAAACCTTAGGTGATATTCCCATATATGATGCAGGATCGCCCAACCTTAAATATTTATTTAAAAACAAAGGCATTAGTGAACTAATTATTGCCACGCATAAGTTATCCTTTGAACAAAAAAGTAATTTATCGGATATCTGTAGTGCTTTAAAAATTAAAATCAATATTGTTCCTCCGCCCGAGCAATGGAAAAACGATTTGTTCCATAAAGTGCAAATGCGTGAATTGAGTATTGAAGATTTATTGGATAGAGATGAAATAATTTTACCCGAAGATGCCAATACAGATATCTACAAACAAGCATGTGTAATGGTTACCGGTGCTGCGGGGTCTATAGGAAGTGAAATATGCCGACAATTGGTGAAATTGGATATTCGAGAACTTGTTTTATTAGATCAATCCGAATCGGGATTATACGATTTAAGATACGAGTTGAGCAATGTAAAAACCAATGCCGAATTAATTGTTGAAATTGCTTCTATCAGAGATAAAGAAAGATTGGAAGAAGTTTTTTTAACACATAAACCTAATTTTATTTTTCATGCAGCCGCATACAAACATGTGCCATTGATGGAAGAGTTTTGCGATGAAGCTGTTTTAACCAATGTAAAGGGCACACAGCAATTGGCCGATATGGCGGTGAAATATGAAGTGAAGAAATTTGTGATGGTATCTACCGATAAGGCAGTGAATCCTACCAATGTTATGGGTGCCACAAAACGTATTGCCGAAATTTATGTACAACATTTAAGCGATGTACAAAAAACCACACAATTTATAACTACACGTTTTGGAAATGTATTAGGCTCTGCAGGATCTGTTGTGCCATTGTTCAAAAAACAAATTCAACAAGGTGGACCAATAACCATTACCCATCCCGATATTACGCGATATTTTATGACCATTCCCGAAGCTTCAAAATTAGTATTAGAAGCAGGAAGAATAGGCAATTCGGGCGATATCTTAGTTTTTGATATGGGCAAGCCAGTGAAAATTTTAGACATGGCAACCAAGATGATTCAACTGGCCGGCTTTCAACCTAATGTAGATATAAAAATTACATTTTCGGGATTACGTCCTGGCGAAAAAATGTATGAAGAGCTGTTTAAAGATGCCGAAAATCTTTTACCTACCCATCATCCCCGTATATTAAAAGCAAGAAAAACCAATCCCATTGTGCCCGACTTTTTCGATCGAATGGAATCGCTTAAAACCGCAGGTGCCCATCACCAACCTCAAGCGGTGAAATCTATCATCCCACTCATGTTGCCCGAATACACCCCTTTTGAACAAACACTAGTTTTATAGTTGAGCGGTTTAGTAGTTTAGATGTTTAGGGTTTAGCGATAGTTGAACCGTTGTTGAACTATTGTTTAACAGTTGATGTATTTCCTTTCTCTTGTTATAATCTCTTATTTAAAATTCAACATGTAACATTCAACATTTCATAAAATTTGCGCCTTGATTTACTTTGCCGCTTTGCGTGAAAAAATAAATTACAGTGAATGAGCATAATCTCCTTGATAATATCCCCATTCAACATCCAACACTTAACATTCAACATTTAAAAAATTTGCGCCTTGATTTACTTTGCCGCTTTGCGTGAAAAAATAAATTACAGTGAATGAGCATAATCTCCGTGATGGATGCTCCCATTTAACATTCAACATCTAACATTCAACATTTCATAACCTTTGCCGCTTTGCGTGAAAAATTAAACATCCAACACTTAACAGTCAACATTCATCAATAATCTCCCTTAATTTGTACCTTTACCGCCTCATGATACATGAAGCATACGAAATAGTAGTGGGGCTAGAAGTGCATGCCCAATTACAAACAAAAACAAAATTATTTTGTGGAGATAGTGCAGCTTTTGGTGCAGCACCTAATACGCATATTAGTCCGGTTACCTTAGCCCATCCTGGCGCTTTGCCTATGATGAATGAGCAAGCAATTGAATATGCCATTAAATTGGGATTAGCCTTGCATTGCGATATCGTTCAAGAAAATTATTTCGCTCGAAAAAATTATTTCTATCCCGATTTACCGAAGGGTTATCAAATTAGTCAGCATACCACCCCTATTTGTAAAAATGGATACGTTACAGTAGGTACACGAAACATTCAACTCAACCGAATTCATATTGAAGAAGATGCCGGCAAAAGCATTCATGATGCCGATGAAAATTATACCTGTGTTGATTTAAATCGTGCCGGTGTTCCATTACTCGAAATTGTTTCGGAACCCGATATACATTCATCAGATGAAGCATTTGCCTATTTAACCGAATTACGTCGTTTGGTACGTTGGATAGATATTTGCGATGGTAATATGGAAGAAGGCAGTATGCGTTGCGATGCCAATATCTCTGTACGTAAAAAAGGGGTATCCCAATTGGGCACAAGGGTTGAAGTGAAGAACCTTAACAGTATACGTAATGTAAAAAAGGCCATTGAAATGGAAGCGGAACGTTTGATTGGAATTGTAGAAACTGGCGGCAAAATTATTCAAGAAACCAGAAGTTTTGATGCAGATAAGCAAATAACTTTTTCTTTAAGAAGTAAAGAAGATGCTGATGATTACAGGTATTTTGCTGATCCAGATTTAGCGCCTTTTCATATTACCGATGAAACCTTAGCATCCATTAAAGCAGCTATGCCGGCGCTCCCTGAAGCATTGGTACATAAATTTGTATCTGCCTATAACCTCACCGAATACGATGCTCAATTTATTTGCAGCGACAGGGCTTTAGTGCAGTATTTCGAAAGTATTATAGAACATACAACACATTATAAAGCTGCAGCCAACTGGATTATGGGGCCCATTAAATCGCATTTGAATGAAACCGGCAATTCCATCGAAGCGTTTAAAATTACGCCATCCGGTATTGCAGATTTGATTCAACTAATTGATGCCGGAAAAATAAATTTCACGAATGCCTCTACAAAAATCTTTCATGCATTGGCAGAAGATCCAAGTAAAAAGCCTTTAGATATTGCAGTTTCGTTAAACCTTATTCAAGAACAAGATGCCGGTTCGGTAGAAGCATGGGTAGATGAAGTTTTAGAAAAATTGGCCGATAAAGTAAAGGAATATAAAAGTGGCAAAAAAGGCTTAATGGGTTTATTTGCCGGAGAAGTAAAAAAGCTAAGTAAAGGAAAAGCCGATATGCAATTGGTTAATCAATTACTTGCAGAAAAGCTCAATCGCTAATTTTCAAAATTGCATTCATAAAGTATGAAGAAAATACAAATACCTTTTCTACTGTTTTGTACAGTGGTTTTGTTGATGGCTTGTGCATCAAAAAATGAAACCCGGTTGTTTACTTTAACCGGAGAAATAAAAAATGCGGCCGACCAACAAGTGTTTTTAGAAGAACTCTTTTTCTCTGAAAAAAACCCTGAAATCTTAGATACGGCTCAACTCAAAAATGGCAAATTCATTTTATCTACGCCTGCCGGTCCACAAGGTTTGTATAGAATGCGAATGGAAAAAGACAATCAAGGATTTTTGTTTATCAACGATCAACCCAATATTTCTTTTACTGCCGATTATGCCGACTTAAGTGTATCGGGCCCAAAATTTAATTCGCCGGCAAATCAACTGCTTAAAAAATTCATGATTGCCTCTAATGACCAACGTATGCAATTGCAACAATTGAATGGTGAAATTTTATCCATGAAAACGGCAAAGCCAACTGATAGTATTTTATTGGCTACCAAAAAAGAATTGGCCGAAAAAGATACGTTGTATAAAAAATTCTTATTGAGTTATATCGATACTTGTAGCAATCCTATTATTATCTTATTTGCTTTAGGCTATACCGCTAATATTGCACCCGAAGAAATGGAAAAACAAGTTACCGGCTTAACCAAAAGATTTCCGGATAATGCGGCTATTGCAAATGTGGTTAATCAATATAACCGCATGTTGGCGCAATACAAATCTAAATTACACGAGGGTATGGTGGCACCAGAAATAACAATGGCAGATACTTCGGGTGTAAGTTTTTCATTAAGCAATTTACGAGGCAAATATGTGTTGATTGATTTTTGGGCGAGTTGGTGTGCACCTTGCAGAGCCGAAAACCCCAATGTTGTAAAGGCATATAATAATTTTAAGAATAAAAACTTTACAGTATTGGGCGTATCCTTAGATAAAGAAAAAGCACCTTGGACAAAAGCCATAAAAGACGACAAATTAAGTTGGCAACATATTAGCGACCTAAAGCATTGGAGTAGCGCCGCTGTTAGTTTATATAGAATAGAAGGCATTCCCTATAATGTTTTAATTGATCCACAAGGAAAAGTAATTGCAACTGATTTGAGAGGTGAAGCACTTCAGGTGAAACTTGCTGAAGTATTGAAATAATTATTAGCCACTAACTTTAAAAGTAAATTCCCAATAAAATAACTTGAAGTGTATTTTAGCTTCTACATTAAGTTTATGGTAAAGTAAAGTATACGTATTTGACCATTATTCATAACGGTAACACATTTTTTGTGTCAACCAATTTAAGTCGGAGCAACATTTGAACATAAAAAAAGAGCGCAATTAAATTGCGCTCTTTTTAATTTAATATATAGTAATGAACTATGGTAATAATACTCTATCAATAACATGCACAACATTGGGTGCACCAGCGGTAATTGCTGAACGGTATTGTAAATCTGGTACAACAATGGCTGCATCTGCAGTACTTGATGGACCACGGAAACGAGGTGCGTTACCACTCATCGTACAAGCAACGGTTCCAGCCAAACCAGTATACGTTATTGCTCTAAAATCCGGTAAAAATAAACGGCGAAGAGAATTGGTAGTTGCACCATTAACAATTACATGATTTCTTAAAATATTTCCCAATACAACAGGATCGGCAGCATTAACGGCTGCTACATCAGCAAAACCTGCAGCATTAAATGCAGCATTGGTTGGGGCAAGTATGGTTACTGGTGCGTTTAAGCCTTGTAAAGTAGCGGTTAAACCTGCACGCGTAATTGCAGCTTGTAATAAAGAAAGATTTGCATTTGCACCTAACAAATCAGTTAATGAATTTGCAGCAGGTAACAATATGCCTTTTATTACGTGAATTACACCATTATTTGCAACGATATCTGCTTTTTCCAAACGCTTACCATTAAAGAAAACGCCTTGGAAAATGCCTGTAGAAGGAATATAAGTAGATGTAAATAAATATTCTACATTAATTGGGCGATATGCCGCATTAGGGCCTGGTAATAAAGAGCCAGAAGTTGTTCTACCGGAAAGAATATGGTTACGCAAAATAGCACGTAAAGTAGCTGGTGGAATTGTTCCAATATTACCTGTATTGATACCATTTGCATTAAATGCAGAATCGGATGGCGCAAATACCGTGTATTGTCCTAAATAACTGAATGCAGTATCCATTTCTGCAGCTTTAACAGCAGCAGCAAATACTTTCAAATTGTTATTATCAGCAATTGTGCTGATATTATCTGTAACCCCAGCAGGGAAATTGATATTATTATCGCGCTTATCACAACTTGTGATACCGGTCAACAGTAGAGCAACTGAAGCGGAGGCCAAAATATTTTTTATTGTCATCATATTGAATTTAGCTGTTGATAATTGATTTATTGTGCAATCTGCCAACCGATGTATTTATAGTTTTCACTAACCGGTATTGTTGCATTTCCTTTTAATTCAAATACAAGGTTTACAGGAATACCATTGGTTGGACCAGGATTTAACACTCTCCAACGGCAAAAACCAAAACTAGAATTTGCAGGAATGGTAACCGTGTTGTCAACTAACAAATAATGTACACCAGAAACTGCTGTAGTAAATGTATTAGCTACTTGTACAGTAAAAGTTTGTGCCGTACTTAATTGACGACCCACTAAATTAATACGCATTGAAATGGTATCCTTAAATGGAGCAGCTGTTGCATACAAACGGGTAAGAGATGGGTCGATATTCGGATAACCAATTAAGTTTGATGTAATAACACCTCTTCCAGGTTCTTGAGGAACACGAACCAATAATGGGAAAGGATATCCGGCAGTTCTAGCCATGTAAGTAGACCAGTCAATTTCAACTTGAGTGCTTTCAAATACAATATTCTTGTCTTTGATGCAACTTGAAAAGCTTACAAGCACTACAAAAGCTATAGTTAAAATATTAAATGTTTTTTTCATTGTTATAATGTTTTCTTATAAATCAAATTAGTATCCGAAATTTTGAAGAATACCTGCGTTATTATCCACTTCACGTTGAGGAATTGGAGCTAACATACGAAAATCGGTATATACAATTTTCGATGAAAGGATGCCAGTTACCAAAAATCCTTGAGTACGTTTGAAATCGTACCAACGCATGCCTTCAAATGCCAATTCAATTCTACGTTGACGAAGTATTTCAGTGTTAATTCCTGCTGCATTACCTGCCAATGCATTATCTGCAGTTTGCTGGCTTGTTGCATAAGTTGCATAACGTGCTTGTTTTACCAAAACTAAATCAGCCAATGCAGTAGTTAAGTTATAAGCTGCATTTGCAGAACCATCACGGTTTGTAGCATTAGCACGAGCTTCTGCACGGGTTAAATAAACTTCAGGAATTCTAAGTACAGGTATATTATCTAAATTCGCTTGCCCATTTTTTCCAATGAATTTTGTACACTCAATACGAGCTGTACCTCTACCTGCCGAACCTCTTTCGAATAATAAATTTCTAACATCATCGCTTCTACTGGTAAATGTACCACCCGATCCATTGGCTGCGAAACCAACAAATCCCAATTGCGTTAACAAGCTAGAAGTAGGTACTAAATCGCCAAAACCTTGCGTAACTGATGGATTACCACGATCACGTAAAGTTGTATAGGTTGTTTGTAAAGATTCATTTACACCTATATTTTCTGCCGGATTTGCAAAACGAATTTCAAATAAAGATTCTGGATTTACTTGAGCTGTCCAACTAGAAACATAACTCGCTGTAGTTGTCATAGATCCACCTCTTGTTGTAATTGCCGCAGTAGCCAAAGCATCAGCACGGGTATAATTGCGATCAAATAAAGCAATACGAGCGCCCAATGCCTGAGCAGCAGCACGAGAAGCTGTTGCCGGATTAAATACAGATGGGTTGGTTAAATTAACAATTGCAGAATCTATATCTCTGTTAAGTAATGCATAAACACTATCTACTGGTGCACGAGAAGGTAAATTTGCAATAGCCCCATCAATTGTTAATGGAGTAGAAGTTACAAGTGGAATACCACCTCTATCTTGACCTAATACACCAATTCCTGGCTCATAAGCATAATTTCTTACCAAATCAAAATAATTCAATGCTCTTAAGAAATACAATTGTCCACGCCAAGCATTTCTTTCTGCAGTTGTAACCGCAGGCGTAACGTTTAAGTTGGGAATTGCATTGAAAAGAATATTAATTTCCGCAATAGCATAGTAGCTATTTTGCCAGTTTGCGAAATGCGCACCCGGTACATTTGCAGCTTCATTAACTAAACGACCCGATTTGTTGGTTGCAAATCCGTTTTCGCTTAATGCATCAGAAACGGCTAAAATATCTCTACCGTAGCTACGGGTTGATTTTAAACGAGCATAAATACCTGTAATGGCCGCGTTAACATTTTCTCTGGTAGATAAGGCCATTTCTGTAAGAACAGATTGGCGAGGTTGAATTTCGATTTGTTTCTTACAGGAAAATACCCCTGCAACAACTAAAGCGAAAAGTGAAAATTTTATAATTGAATGTTTCATACTATTTCCTTTTTATTTAATTAGAAACCTAATTGAAGTCCTACGTTAATGTTCTTAGTTTGAGGAATGATACCGGTTGCTGTTCCAACAAACTCAGGATCGTAACCCCACCATTTGGTGTATGTCCATAAATTTTGTCCTTGAACATAGAACACTGCATTGGTTAATTTCAAACGATTAATAATACTTGATGGGAAAGTGTAAGAAAGACGTACATCACGTAAACGGATGAAATCGGCTTTTCTCCAAAGTCTGCTAGAACCTGTAGCATGGTTTACACCACCTGGCTCAACACCTGTATCGAAAATACGTGGGAATGAAGTGATATCGCCGGGTTTAGTCCAACGACCTTCATAAGCAAAACGTAAAGTATTAAATGTACGATTCGCATTTTCAATCATAAAGTTAACCTGACCATCTGTACCTAAACGTCCATATTCGTAAGTGAACAAGGCGTCTAATGCAAATCCTTTGTAACTGATGGTATGACCAAAACCACCGATATAATCAGGCTCTTGATCGCCAATATAACGACGATCTCTTAATTGTGGTGCATAAGTTACATTACTAAATGTATCTAAGAACATTGGGCGACCTGTTGCAGGATTTACCCCTTCATATACTTGAGTAAAGATGCTACCTGTAGAACGACCAACACGTACGCTTGGATCGCCAGGTAATACACTCAAACCACCATATAACTTACTAACTGTATTGTAAATGAAACCAAAGTTGAAGTTAGCAGTCCATTTTAAACCATTAACCACTTTCGGACGAATAACATCTACATTAATAGCAAGATCAACACCACGAATGGTAATTTCTCCAATATTCTCAGTATAGCTATCTGTACCATTAACAAAACCTACTGGGCGATTTAAAAGCGCTTGCTGGCGTTTGGTATTGTACACATCCACCGAACCAAAAACTCTGTTGTTGAAGAAACCATAATCTAAACCGGCATTAAATTCTAATTTTTTCTGCCAAGTTAAATCTGGATTAGGTAAACCACCATAGTTGATACCGGCATTACCGTTATACTGAGTTCCTGAAGTATATAAACTCAAAGAA
>JBMOEQ010000064.1:0-13879 GCA_049314655.1 Ferruginibacter sp.
TGCGGTATACGTATAATCGGAACAAGGTATTGCGCTACCACTCACAACAGAGCAACCGGTTAAAGCATTGCCTACATTGTTGGTTGGACTATAAGTATTTGCTCCTGTTTGTAAGCAATTATCAGCACCGTTGTTTACGGTGATAAAAGGCGTACTAAAAGTACCTTTTGCACCCAAAAGATTTGGACCTGCTGTTCCGGTACATTGTGCAGTAGCTGAATAATTAATGTGGGTAACACATAGTGTTAAGATGCCAAATAAAATTTGTTTCATTCTTGTAGATTTAAGATAAGTGAAAGTTGATGGCGCAACACAGAAATGGATCTTATGATCTTTCAAGAAAAATGGAAATGGAAAAAAGTAGAGGTAGCTTTAAAAGAATATTGGCTTGTGGTAGGTAGCTTGAGGTTGTAAAGATAGAGAAATTAATAAGATTGCATAAAAAAAGAGAGAAAATTTTCATTTCTCTCTTTTTTGAATATTCGATAAAGCTTATTTATACTGTGCTGTAAGGGTTTTAGCCAAATCGGTCATTTTTTTAAGACCATCTTCTGGTAAATTTCCTTTTTTAAATTCGCCTAAAACTTCGGGCAATTTATTTTGCATTTCAGTTAAGAAATGTTCTTCAAATGCTTTTACATTTTTAACGGCTACATCACGCAATAAACCTTGAGTACCTAAGTAAATGATAGCAACTTGTTTTTCTACTGCAAATGGTGTGTATTGTGGTTGTTTTAAGATTTCCACGTTACGAGCACCTTTATCAATTACGTTTTTAGTTGCAGCATCCAAATCACCACCAAATTTAGAGAAGGCTTCTAGCTCACGATAAAGTGCCTGATCCAATTTCAAGGTACCGGCAACTTTTTTCATAGATTTAATTTGTGCATTACCACCCACACGACTTACAGAGATACCCACGTTAATTGCCGGACGAATACCAGCGTTGAACAAGTTTCCTTCTAAGAAGATCTGTCCGTCGGTAATAGAAATTACGTTTGTAGGGATATAAGCAGATACGTCACCAGCTTGTGTTTCAATAACCGGCAATGCAGTTAAAGAGCCACCACCTTTTACTAAATGTTTGATAGAAACCGGCAAATCGTTCATTTGTTGAGCGATATCGTCACGTGCAATTACTTTTGCGGCTCTTTCTAATAAGCGACTATGTAAATAGAACACGTCTCCAGGATAAGCTTCACGGCCCGGTGGACGACGAAGCAACAACGATACTTCACGATATGCTACCGCTTGCTTAGAAAGATCATCATAGATAATTAAAGCTGGACGTCCGGTATCACGGAAGAATTCGCCAATGGCAGCTCCTGCAAATGGTGCGTAGAACTGTAATGGAGCAGGATCGGAAGCAGAGGCCGCAACAATTGTAGTGTACGACATGGCTCCGTTATCTTCTAACGTTTTCATGATAGAAGCAATGGTAGACGCTTTTTGTCCGATAGCTACATAAATACAATACACTGGTTTGCCCGCATCAAAAAATTCTTTTTGATTGATGATTGTATCAATTGCAATAGCAGTTTTACCGGTTTGGCGGTCACCGATAATCAACTCACGTTGTCCGCGACCAATAGGAATCATCGCATCAATAGCTTTGATACCTGTTTGCAAAGGTTCTTTAACCGGCTCACGGAAAATTACACCAGGTGCTTTACGCTCTAGTGGCATTTCGTACAATTCGCCTTTAATTGGTCCTTTACCATCAATGGGTGCACCTAAGGTATTAATAACACGACCGCTCATACCTTCTCCTACTTTAATAGAAGCGATTTGTCCGGTACGTTTTACTTTATCCCCTTCTTTAATGGCACCACTATCACCCATCAATACCACACCCACATTGTCTTCTTCGAGGTTAAGGGCAATAGCTTTTACGCCATTATCAAATTCTACCAGTTCTCCACTACGCACATTGTTTAAACCATAAACACGGGCAATACCATCACCCACTTGCAATACGGTTCCTACTTCTTCCAAACTGGCGCCGGCATTAAAATTACTTAGCTGTTGCCTAAGTATCGCCGAAATTTCATCTGGTTTTATTTCTACCATAACGTGTATTTTATATGCTTGTTAATTATCTAATTTTATGAATATAATCGTTGTTGAGGAATTGCTTTCTTACGTCTTTTAAATCGCGAAGAATACTTACGTCTATTTGTTTGTCGTCTGTATCTAAAACAAATCCTCCAATTAATTCTTCATCTACAGCCGTTTCCAACTCTATCGTGTGGGTAGGTTGAGAGGCTTTTACTTTATCAATAATAAGCGACTTTACAGCATCACTCATTGGAGCTGCAGTGGTAATTTTTACGCGTTGAATATTATTGATTTTATTGTATTGATCTACAATAGCGCCAGCAATTTCGGGCAAGTTGATTTCTCTTCCTTTGTTTACCAATAAAGTAATAAATGCAGAAGTTAATGCACTCACTTGTTGCTTGGTGATGGCTTCAATGATTTTACCTTTTTTATCCGATTTAATGATAGGACTACGAAGTACCGCAACGAAATCCGGGTTGGATTTGCAAATGCTGATAATCAACTTCATGTCTTTGCAGATTGCATCAAGCTGTTTTTGTTCTGTTGCCAGATCAATGATGCTTTTTGCGTATCGGGTTGCTAAACGTGGGTTATTCATTTATTTACTCTTTTGGATATCCGTTGTATTTACTTCGGATACCGATTTTCGTCGATTAGTTCAATTTCGCTTCTTCTGCCAATTTTTGAATGTAGGCTTCTTGTTCAGATTTATTACCTAATTCGCGACGAAGAATTTTTTCGCTCACTTCAATCACCAATTGACCAACTTGATTTTTTAAATCAGTGATGGCAGCCATTTTTTGATGGTTGATGGTTAACTGAGCATCTGCAATGATTTTTGCTGCTTGTGCACGCGCTTCTTCTTTGGCTTCGCTTACAATTTTATCTTTGGTTTCTTTCGCTTCTTTCAATAATTGCGCTCTTTCTTCACGGGCCTGGGTTAATAAAGCTTCGTTATCGTTTTTCAATTGTGCCATTTCTAATTTCACTTTTTCGGCAGTTGCAATAGAATGGGCGATATTTTCTTCTCTATCACTTAATCCTTTTACAATAGCAGGCCAAGCAAATTTTCCGAGAATGAAAAACACGATAAGAAACGCTAAGAGCGTCCAAACCAATAAGCCTAAATCGGGTGTTAATAATTGCATTTTTGTAAATTATAAACGTATAAAAATGTATGCTTAGGCAAAATATTTTTTACATATTCGGCCAAAAATAAATGGAAAATACTGCATCCTCCGTCCTGTACTTTGGATGCAGTAAATGTGGCATGGATTATAATACCATTGCCAAGAATCCGATGATGATCGCAAACAATGCAGCACCTTCTACAAGGGCAGCAGCAAGGATCATGTTAGCGCGGATATCGTTAGATGCTTCCGGTTGACGGGCAATGGCTTCAACGGCACCTTTACCGATCTGACCAATGCCAATACCTGCACCAATCGCAGCCAATCCGGCTCCGATAGCACCACCTGCGTTAGCAACTGGACCTGCAGCTAATAAAACACTTAATAAACTCATAAAACTGGTTTTATAGTGATGAAAAAAATACTTAATTAATGATGTGCTGTTGCACCTTCTTCATGATGTTCGCCCTCGAATGCTTGTCCAACAAATACCGCTGTTAACACCGTAAAAATGAACGCTTGTAAAAAAGCTACCAATACTTCAATGAAATAAATGAACACGGTAAAAGCAATCGAAATTACTGAAGAAGCCCATCCGGCAGCCGGATTGATTTTTTCAGCAAATATGAATATCAATGAAATTAAACAGATAATAATAATGTGCCCGGCCACCATATTGGCAAACAACCTGATAATTAATGCAAAAGGCTTAATGAACACACTCAAAAATTCTACAATCACCAAAATAGGCTTAACGAAACCCGGTACGCCAGGAGGATTGAAAATATGTCCCCAATAATGACCATTTGAGCTAGCCAATATAACGATGAAAGAAATAACCCCTAATACTGCAGTAAAAGCAATATTGCCGGTAACATTTGCAGTACCCGGAATTAAACCAAATATGTTATTAATTAAAATAAAGAAGAATACTGTTAAGAGGTAAGGCAAGTATTTATTGGCTTTGTGACCAAGATTTGGACGAGCAACCTCATCTCTTACAAACGCCACTAAAACTTCAATTAAGTTTTGTTTGCCCTTAGGCGCTGAAGTAACACCTTGACCTTTTGCATAAGATTTAGCAACACTTAACATCAACCAAACCAATAATGATAAAGCCAAAAGCATTTGAACAACATTACGAGTAGGCGAAAAATCATACACCTTAACACTAGCATCAACAGGTACAACTTTTCCTTCTACTAATTTATAGCCATCCACTTCTGCATGTCCATGCTCGAATTTTGAAGACATGAAAAAAGAAATACCTTTTTGTGGAGAATATAAGAAAACGGGCAATGGAATAGAAACCGGATGCTTTTGTCCATCGCTTCCTTTATAATTAAAGAAATGAAATTCATGGGCATCCATAATATGATCAAAAATTACTTCCTTGGCATTAAAACCTTCTTTTGCTTCTACAGCATGTTCTGCTGGCTCGTGATGTTCTGTTTCTTGTCCCAAAACAGCGGTTGCAGCAAACAGTAAAACTGTGCTGAAAGCTACTGCCAGTAATGATTTGATGCGATTGAATCCCATAACTTCCCTGAAATTTGGCGCAAAGATAGGAGATTGTAGGATATTTTTGATGAGAAAGACGGGATATTTTGTTGCTTTTTTGAAGGATTGGTATGGTTAAAATGAAGAATGAAAACTATACGATCCTATTCGTTTTACACTATACCTAACAAATTGGATAAACATAATTTCTTATGCCATCCCCCAATAGCGATTAAACTTTATATAAAAGTGTTTTTGAAAAAATATATTGAATTTATATCTATTACATATGTTGCTCAAACTGTAAGTTATGCAACTGAAAATAGGTTCCTTTTTCGGCCATTAACCCATCGTGTGTACCCATTTCTTTAACAGAACCCTTTTGTAATACAATAATTTGATTGGCCTTTCGGATGGTACTTAAGCGATGTGCAATTACTATAGAAGTTCTTCCGGCTATCAATTTATCAATGGCATTTTGTATCAATTGTTCGCTTTCGGTATCTACCGAAGATGTGGCTTCATCTAAAATTAAAATTGAAGGGTTGTATAATAAAGCTCTTACAAAAGACAATAATTGTCGTTGACCCATCGATAAATTAGCCCCTCTCTCTACTACCTTATAATCATAATCGCCTGGAAGTTGTTGTATAAAATCATGAATACCAATCAATTTTGAAGCTTCAATCACTTCTTGTTTAGATATAGAGGTATTGCGCAAGGTTACATTATCGTATATAGAACCACTGAATAAAAATACATCTTGAAGTACTACTGCAATTTGACTTCTGAGCCAAAGCAGATCATAATCGTTTATCGAATGACCATCAATTGTAATATTACCTTTTTGAGCCGCATATAAACGATTTAATAAACTGATGATGGATGTTTTACCACTGCCGGTATTTCCTACTAAAGCTAGTGTTTCGCCCTGCTTTACTTCAAAAGAAACGTCTTTCAATACATATTGATCTTCTACATATGCAAACCAAACATGGTTGAAAGCAATGTTGCCGTTCAATTTTGTAGGCAGATGATCCTTTGGCGTATTTGGAGTAACATCTGCATTATCCAACACTTTAAATACACGTTCGCTGGAAATCATACCCATTTGTAATACATTAAATTTATCGGCAATAACCCGAAGGGGCCGAAACAATAAATTTAAACAGAGAATAAAAGAAGTAATGGTTCCGGCTGCATGCTCACTTTGCATACCGCCAGCTTTCCATACCAATAAACCCAAAGAAATGGCCAATACCAACTCTACTACCGGAAAGAAAACCGAATACGCCAAAATTGAGCGCACATTTGCATCGCGGTGTTCTTTATTAATACCATTAAACTTATTGAATTCTCTTTTTTCGGCACCAAATGCTTGAACAATGGCCATTCCGGTAATATGTTCTTGAACAAAAGCATTTAATTGCGAAACGGCATTGCGAACCCTATTAAAGGATTTGTTTACACTTTCTTTGAAAAAATAGGTGGCTAAAATCAACCCAGGGAAAGGTGCCAAACAAATTAACGTGAGTTGCCAATCGGCATAAAACATATATGCCAATACTGCAATGATGGAAAGTAAATCGGCAATAATTGGAATTAATCCATCGCTGAAAATATCATTGATCGATTCTATATCATTGATGGTACGGGTGGTTAAAGTACCAATAGGTGTTTTATCGAACTGGCTTAAATTTAAACTGATTACTTTTTTATAGGTAGCTACCCGCATGTCTTTTACAACACTTTGTCCGAGTGATGCGGTAAAAAATGTAAATACAAATCGGCAGCCTGTTTCTACCAACAATAATCCAATTTGAAATACAGTTACCCAAATGATGATAGCAGCAGCGCCATGTAAGAAACCCAATTGAGCATCGGGTTCTAATCCTTTATTGATGGTAACTTGAATAAGCCAAGGCCTTAATGGCGATATAACAGCAAGAAATAATGCTAAAAATAACGACCAATAAAATCGTTTCTTATAAGGCGCTGCAAATTGAAATACCCTTTTGAGCAATGAAAAATCTACTACTTTTTTTACGGGAGGGGTGTTGCTCATGGCACAAAATTACTGCAAAAGGTATCCACTTTATGCATTGTATAACAATTAAGCATGGCATTACTCGGATTCCATTTTCTTATTGTAGGCTTTTAAAAATATGGCGCCCAAGTTTCGGTAAGGTGGAATATAATCATCCCAACTTTCGCCCACTTCTTTATTGGGGTCGGCATGAAAAATCTTGCCCAAAGCCGTCCACATATCTTTCCAAACGAGTGCATTGCCACTCATGAAATTTTGATTGAGGTAATTTAATATTGGACGATTAATATCTCCCTTGCCAATTTCTTTGGTAGAAATAATATGTGCATCCGGACAAATATTTAATATCTCGCTTAAATTTTTATACCCTCCACAAGAACCTAAAACAATGATTTTAGCACTTCCCGGCATTCTATTAATGGTACCGTTTAACCAATAGCTATGGCCCCTGTGTGTAACCACTGAAGGATATAAATCGTTTTGCACCAAATATTTATTCAGATGTACTTGTGCGCTATCATCTAAATTTTGATCGCTATCCAACGGACGATTGGCATAAATCCACACTTTTTTGCCTTTCAATGATTTAATTTCTACCCATTCTTTTTCCCATTTTATTTTCCAATCTGCTGCCGGAAATGAATTTACAAATGGCGTAAAGAACAACTTGCCATCTTCATCGCCATAAAAAAATACTTGATGAATGATGCGTCCACTATCATCTGCCAGGTAATTATTTTCTACCCGGTAAATTGAAGGGATGCCAATTTCTTCGGTAAGGTCAATCAAATTATTATCGGCCGAACGAAAAATGGTTTTCAATAAACTGTAAATAATTTTTCCACGTTTATTATCTTCTTCAATACTTCTATCTTCATTTTCTACTACATATTGAAAGATGGTTTCCAATAATGCCTTATCTTTTATACTACTGTAACTATCGGCAACATCAACGGCATCTTCTAAACTTCCTATTTGGTCTAAATTGGCCACAAAAGCACGCATTAAAGTGGTAGCATTTACTGCCGGCATGGTTTTTAAAAAACTGTCTAATTGATTAAAATTAGCCGCCATTTTAATGAACTTTTTAAAGTAGTCTAAATTCACATTCATAAGCAAATGATCGCCCTTGGGTTTGGGTCCCATACGTTGCATCAATCTATTAAAACTATGTTTATAGCTAGAAGTGTAAATATCATTTTCACCTAAAACCATTACATAATATAATTCTTCTGCCGAAAGCGGATCAATGGCTTTCATCCTAATATTGAGGTTACTTTGATTGTGCAATTCATTGATAGGGGTAATAAAGTGCTTGATGGCTTTACGTTGCATCATATCGCGTAAGCCATTTGAGCCCAACATGGCATACGGTGTATCTTGTCGTATCAAACGATCATAATATTCAATTTCGGTTTTCACTAAGAGTTTAAAATAGCCAACACTATCGTATCCCAATTCTCCGTCGCCAACTACTTTGCGAATACTATCAACACTTTGTTTCCCCAACATAATATTGTCTAAAAAAGGAAAATACAATAAGGCATTGGGGGTTTCACTTAGTTTGGCAATGGTAGATACTAAAGGATCGGCACTTTTTCTGATTAGTTTTCCTTCGGGAGAGTTGGCTGCTGAAGCATAATCGTATAATAATTTAGGGTTATTGTGCGCAGCAATCACAATTAAACTATCGGCAAAAGATTCATTTACATATTCGCGAATATTATTTAGAATTTTATCGGGCTTATCGGCAACATATTTTAAAAATAAAATCTTTTTGCTTTCTGCGTAACCTTTATTCTTATTGAAAATGGTTGCATTTATCGTACCTACATCGTAAGGCATATCGGCCAAAAAGGGGCTCATGTCTATAGAATCGATATTGGCTTTTAAAATTTGTTCAAAATTATCAATCAGTTGAGGAGCGTGCATGGCATTAAACGACTTATCCTTCCACCCTATTCTAAACAATTTTACAACATCTTCAATATAGCCTAATGACCTAATTTTTTCATTATTTGAAATAATTTGCGGATTTGTTTCTACAAAATCTTGCAGCAATTTTATACGCCGTGTAAGCACATCAGTTACTTGAAGGTTAATGGCTTCATTTCCACATACCTTAATTAACCCATCCAATCTACCATCTGCCTTATCGGCTTTAATTTGTTCGTCTTTGATTCGATCGTGAAAACGAATTCTATTGATAGGAATAATTACTGAATCCTGGGCTGCAATAGCTTCGGCACTCATAAACAGTAATATCAATCCTAGTATATGTTTGATCATAATTTTCTCTCTATTGCAAAGATGACGAAATTTTACCATGAATATCGTTTGAAAAGCATGCTAGTATATTGAAAATGTAGTAATTTAACTTTTGAGGTTAACAATTTAATAATACAATTCCATTTCTAAATAAGCACGTAGCACCAATTGTTAGACTACATTTGTGCAGCAAAATAGGTATGAGCACTGTTAAAAAAATTCTAATTGCTGATGATGAACCGGATATTCTGGAAATCATTCAGTTTAATCTTCAAGCAGAAGGCTACGAAGTGGTTACAGCTCGTAATGGCGATGAAGCTATTGATTTAGCAAAAAAACACCAACCCCATCTTATCATTTTAGATGTAATGATGCCCGGAAAAAACGGTATGGAAGTTTGTAATATCCTCCGTTTGCAACCAGAATTTAAAACAACTTTGATTGTTTTCTTATCGGCCTTAAGCGACGAATCTACCGAAATTAAAGGCTTAGAAACCGGCGCCGATGACTACCTTACCAAGCCTATTAGCCCCAAAATATTAAATAGCAAAATCAACGCGCTTTTCAGAAGATTAGCAAAACCTAATACAGGAATTATTGAATTGGGTAATTTGAAAATCGATCGCGAAAAATATTTAATCAACTACGAAGGTCAAGATATTATTTTAGCGCGTAAAGAATTTGAATTACTAGCCTTATTAGCCTCTAAGCCCGGGAAAGTTTTTTTACGCAATGAAATCCTTAATCAAGTTTGGGGCACAGAAGTGATTGTTGGTGACCGTACCATTGATGTACATATTCGTAAAATCCGACAAAAACTTAACCTCGATTGTATCACTACCGTAAAAGGAGTGGGTTATAAGTTTGAATTATAATAAACGTTGAAGTTTATAAAATCTCATTCCTACCGGTAGCTTATACGAAAACATTTCCTTTGCATCTTTTCAACACCTCGAAAAGGTTTACCTTCACAATAGTTTATTTGCAGTTAAACCGATTTCTTTTCTAAGTATGTTTACAGGAAAAAATTTATCTCCGCAACAACTTTCTGCTTTCACAGCATTGGCTATTTCAATACCAATAAGTATTGGCATCTATGTATTTGAGCCCATTTGGTGGGTTGGTGTGGTAACTTTTGTAGTAGTATTCTTAGGTACTTATGCATTGGTTTTGTTTATGGTACAAATGTTTGTGTATCGCAAAATAAAATTGATTTACAAACTCATCTATCAAACCAAAGCCAGTAAAAGGGAGGAATTTTATTATAAAAATATTTTACCTCAAAAAAGTATTGATGAAGTGCGCAAGGATGTAGAGCATTGGGCCGAACAAAAGAAAGCCGAAATTGAACTTTTGAAACAAAACGAAGCCTATAGAAAAGAGTTTTTACAAAATCTGTCGCACGAATTAAAAACACCCATTTTTGCCATTCAAGGTTATGTAGATACTCTTATCAATGGTGCTTTGGAAAATCCAACCGTAAATAAAAAATTCTTAAACAGCACCTCCCGTAATATAGATCGGTTGGTGAATTTAGTAGATGATTTAGATGAAATATCGAAACTGGAACGTGGCGATTTGAAATTAAGCAAAAGCAATTTTGTGATTCAGGATTTGATTAAAGATGTTTTTGAATCTTTATTCATTAAAGCCGAAGAAAAACAAATTCGTTTACAAATTAAAAAGGGTTGCGAATTGCCACTTTGGGTGCATGCTGACAGAGAAAAATTACAACAAGTTATCATCAATTTTATCGACAATGGCATAAAATACAGCAAACAAAATGGCACCATTGAAGCCAGTGTTTATAAGGTAGATGGCAAAAGAATTTTAATTGAAATCAGTGATGATGGATTTGGTATTGCCGAAGAACATTTGTCGCGCATTTTTGAAAGATTTTACAGAACAGATATGGCCAGAAGTAGAAAGATAGGCGGCAGTGGATTGGGCTTAGCCATTTGTAAGCACATCATTGAAGCGCATAAACACACCATCCATGTAAGAAGCTCGATTGATATAGGTACAACTTTTGGATTTACGTTGGATTGTAAAAAAGATTAAGGGTAAACCATTGAAGTATCTTGACGAATTTGCGTTACCGTTTTACTTGTAATTTTCAATTGCCATTGCCTAATTGCATAAGCAATTAAACCCGACAAATACCCGATTGCAATACCCGAATTTAACTCTAGTGTGCCAATCCCTGCTAAATAGCATCTCGATATAATGATGAGTACAATAAAACACAATGCAAGGGCTTCAAATTTGCGCAAATTATTTTGGAGCAAAATTACCCATGATGCAGCTACAGCCAAGGCTACATAAGAATCGGGAATAAATAAAGTTTCGCGTTCGTTGAGGTGTTCTCTAAAAATAAGTTGTGCCGCTTCTTGTAATAAAAAGGGTTGCTGAAAATAAATAACGTGCTTAATACAAAGTACAAATGCAAATACTATCAGCATAGCATAGATCAATAAACTTCCGGTAGCTACCATCTTCCACTTATATTTCAACAGCAATGCAACCGGCAAAATAAAAAAGCCATTACCCATGAAGGTTAAGTTGATAAAAAAAACATTCCACCCAAAAGGATGATCGGCGGTGAGCGGATAGATGATCCAAGATTGTTTAACAAATGCGTGAATCAGCAATAAACAAATAATCACCAATAAGCCTATAGAAAAAAAACTATGTGCACGATATTTCTCAATTGCAAATTTCATAATTCTTTCTTTTTAAGCAGTAAAAATCATTAATAATGCTGCTGCCAATTGCAACAGGGTAGCCAAGTATTTAATCATAGGTGCAAGCTATATAAGTTAGATTATTCCAATGTTATGCAAGGTTTAAGTAAAAGTTAAGGAAGTAAAAAAGGGCAGAATAAACATTCTGCCCATTAAGCACAAAAAACAAATCGACATAAAAGAGGTAAGCTTAAATGATTGCAAGTTAAAATTATCACTTCCTTATTGTTGTAATATGAACCTTAAGTTAACCTACTATTAAATGAATTTCGTTGCTTCCTTTATAGATTTTGTTTAACATTTCGTAACGCTTCGTTTACAATTTCAACATATTGAAGATTGAACTTTACATTAAACCATATACTTTGGAAAAAAGAAAATTGGATATAGTTGTGCTTTCAGATATTCATCTGGGCACCTATGGTTGCAGAGCAAATGAACTTTGCAGATACCTATCTACCATTGACCCTTCCATTTTAGTTTTAAACGGCGACATTATTGACATTTGGCAATTCAGTAAAAAATACTGGCCCGGTAGTCACATGCAAGTAATAAAGCAAATTACCAGCATGTTAAGTAGAGGTGTAAAAGTATATTACATTACCGGTAATCATGATGAAATGTTGCGCAGGTTTGAACATTTTACCGTGGGCAATTTTCATATTGTCAACAAATTGGTAATACATCACTCGAACAAAACTAAAAGTTGGATTTTCCATGGAGATGTTTTTGATGTAATCATGAAACACAGTAAATGGTTAGCAAAGCTTGGCGCTGTAGGATATGATACACTAATTTACATTAATGCATTTATCAATTTTATCAGTAAAAAATTAGGTAGAGGCAGAATATCGCTTTCTAAAAAAATTAAAAATTCGGTAAAATCGGCGGTAAAGCATATCAATAATTTTGAAGATACTGCTGCTGGCATTGCAATAGACAAAGGTTATGAATATGTGGTATGCGGACATATACACCAACCGGCGAATAGAGTAATAAAAAACGAATCGGGTTCGGTTACGTATTTAAACTCTGGCGACTGGATTGAAAACCTTACTGCATTAGAATATCAAAATGAAAATTGGTCGATTTATCAATATCAAGAAGACCAGTTGGTACAAGCACACCATGACGGATTTTATGTTGATGAAGCAGCCTATTTACGCACCGCCGAGTTGTTTAAATTGATGATGGAAGATTTTGTTATCGCCTCCTAAATTACCCACGAAATTGAATTACATGAAAGTACTTTATGCTATACAAGCCACAGGAAACGGACATATTTCAAGAGCGAACGAAATCATTCCTATCCTTGCACAAAAATGCGATTTGGATATTTTAGTAAGTGGTACTGAAGCCGATGTTTCGGTAGATTATCCGGTTAAATATAAATGCCGTGGATTAAGTTTTGTATTTGGCAATAAAGGTGGAATTGATTTTTACAAAACCATTAAAAAATTAAAATCGAAAAAATTTCTTCAAGAAATTAGAACCCTGCCTGTAGAAAATTACGATCTAGTCATTAACGATTTTGAACCAGTGAGTGCCTGGGCATCTAAACTTAAAAATGTGCCTTGCGTAGCCATGAGTCACCAATTTGCAGTAATACATCCCAAAGCACCAAAACCTGCAACATCCGATCCATTTGCACAATTTATACTCAGGTATTATGCACCTGTAAAAAAAGGAGTTGGCTTTAATTTTGAAGTATGTGATCACAATATTCATACGCCGGTTATTCGCGCAGCGATTAGACAAGCAACCATAACTAACAAAGGACATTATACTGTTTATTTACCTGCATACTCAGACAAAAAGCTCATACAATTTTTGAGTAATTTCAAAAATGTGGAATGGCATATTTTTTCTAAGCATACAAAAACAAATTATCAAGAAAAGAATTGTTTTATCCAGCCGGTTAGCGCTGATGCATTTGCAGAAAGTTTCACCAGTTGTGCCGGCATCATGTGTGGCGCTGGTTTTGAAACACCTGCCGAAGCTGTATTTATGGGTAAGAAACTTTTAGTTGTGCCCATGAAACACCAATACGAACAACATTGCAATGCAGCGGCTATTCAACAATTAGGCGTTCCAATGATTAAGAAATTAAAAGACAAATATATCCACAC
>JBMOEQ010000065.1:0-13806 GCA_049314655.1 Ferruginibacter sp.
TGCAGCGTATAAAATACCAATATTAGTACGTTTATTGGTTAAGGAAGGCGCAGAAGTTCGTATAGTAGCAACTACTGCAGCACACCAATTTGTTACGCCTTTAGTACTGTCTACTGTATCTGCACATCCCGTTTACACCGATTTAACCGTAAATGATGCTTGGACTAATCATGTGGCATTAGGAAGATGGGCAGATTTAATGATAGTAGCGCCATTAAGTTGCAACACACTTGCCAAAATGGCCAATGGAAATTGCGACAATTTGTTAATGGCAGTTTATTTGTCTGCTACCTGCCCAATAGTAGTAGCCCCGGCAATGGATGAAGATATGTGGTTGCATCCAACTACAAAGAAGAATATTGATACCATTTCAAAACATGGCAATTCAATTATTGCAGTAGAAAAAGGATCACTCGCTAGTGGTTTAATTGGTGAGGGAAGAATGGCTGAGCCCGAAACTATACTTCAATGGGTAAACGATTTTTTAATTCCAAATAAAAAATTGTCCGGTAAAAATGTCCTTATCTCTGGCGGCCCTACAATTGAACCAATAGATCCGGTTCGTTTTATCAGTAATCATTCTACAGGGAAAATGGCACTAGAATTGGCAAAGGAATTTGCAAAACAAGGAGCCAATGTAACTTTCGTAGTTGGCCCTGTACATATAGAGTTGCCCAATCAAGGTATGCAAATTTATCGGGTAACTACGGCTGAGGAAATGTACAATACCTGTACTCAATATTTCCCTCAAATGGATATTGCAGTAATGTGTGCAGCCGTTGCAGATTATACTCCATTAAATAAAGCGCAACAAAAAATTAAAAAATCCGATGCTGCATTGGTTATTGAATTGGGCGCTACTAAAGATATTCTAAAAGCAATTGGAAATTTAAAGCAGTCACACCAAACTGTAGTAGGTTTTGCTTTAGAAACCAATCAAGAAGAATTCAATGCGTTAAAAAAGCTAAAAGAAAAAAATGCTGATTATATAGTATTAAATTCGCTGAATGATGTAGGTGCCGGATTTGGGCACGACACGAACAAAGTAACAATATTTAGTAAAACAGGTAATCGTGTCGACTTAAATACCGCATCTAAAGCAACCATTGCAGCACAAATCATTCAAACCATAATTTGATCGTATGCAGAAGAAATTAATTGTTGGTTTTATAGCAGTAGCCTTCATTGCTTGCTTTACAATTCAAGCACAAGAACTTAATGCTCGTGTAACGGTAAATAGCAGTAGAATTGGAAATAATGTTAACAGAAATACCTTTCAAACATTACAAAATGCTTTGAATACATTTTTAAATGCAAGAAAATGGACAACCGATAATTTTCTTCCTAATGAAAAAATAGATTGTAGTTTTTTCTTGAACCTTAAGCCAACGAATGAGGCTAATGTTTATTCGGCTTCGTTAACCATTCAAGCAGCTCGTCCGGTTTTCAATACCAGTTATGTTTGTCCTTTAGTAAATTATCAAGATGAAGATGTAACTTTTAAGTACATAGAGTTTCAACAATTAGAATTTAATGATAACCGTGTTACCGGTAGCGATGCACAAGCATCTAACTTAACCGCCATATTTGCTTATTATGCTTACATGATTATTGCATTCGATTACAATTCCTTTGCTGTAAAGGGCGGTAATCCTTATTTTTTAAAAGCTCAAAATGTAGTTAATAATGCACCAGATGGAAGAGGTATCACCGGCTGGAAAGCTTTCGATGGCATTAGAAACAGGTATTGGCTAACTGAAAATATGCTGAATAGTAGATATGCAATGATTCATGATATTTACTATAATTATTACCGTACCGGGATGGATAAAATGCAAGAAGATGAAACAGCAGCTCGGCAAGAATTGTTAAACGTTATCAATCTTTTAAATACATTCAACAGCGATAACCCTAATACCATGATCAATCAATTTTTCTTTCAAGGAAAATCTACAGAGTTGATTAAAATCTTTAGTAAAGCTGCTCCACCAGATAAACAACGAGCGTCTGAATTGCTTCAAAAATTAGATATTACCAATGCTACACGCTATAAGGATGAATTGAAATGAGGAACGGAATACTGTTAATATTTTTCACCTTGATCTTTGGCTGTAAACAACAGTCGGATGCGCCACCCAATTTATTGCCAAAGGAAAAAATGGAAGCGATATTATGGGATATCATTCAAGCGGATGCATTTACAGAGCAATTTGTAAAAAGAGATAGTAGCAAAAATGCAGCTGCCGAAAATGTAAAACTTCAACAGCAAATATTCTTGCTGCATCAGGTAAGTAAGGATAATTTTTATACGAGTTATACATATTATGTAGCTCGACCCGATGAAATCAAAATAATTTTAGATAGTATCGCAGCAAAATCTGAAAGAGATAGGATGCCTATGGTGCGGTTTGATGAGGAAGGTAAAATTGATAGGGCCTTGAGTAAATAGAAAGTGAGTAGTACTTAGTTTAAAGGCTGTTTTTCCAAGAAATGCAAGTAGAGCTTTCGCATATCGTTTACTAAACGTTGTTTAGAGTAGTTACCAATAACTTTATTGTGCCCCGCTTGTCCCATTTTGTGGCGTAAAGGTTCATCATTCACCAATTGAACAACATAATCAGAAAAGGATTGAACATCGTCTACCGCGGTGATAAAGCCATTTTCTTCGTGTGTAATAACATCTTCAACGCCACCAACTTTAGTGGCTACAACAGGCTTGTATGCTGCCAATGCTTCAATAAGAGATACGGGCGTTCCTTCATTATGAGAAGTAAGTACAACAATATCAATTCCTGCAAGTGCCATATCCATTTTGGTTTCCCAAGAGGTAACAAGAATATCGGCTTGCTTTGTAGGTTCAGTTGGGAAATAATTATAGCTTAATCCTAAAGCCGTACATTTTTTCTCAATTAAAGGCAATGATTCCCCATCACCAATAATTACAAATTTCAATTTCTTATTCGATTTTTGTTTTACGGCAGCAGCCACTTCAACAAACATCTCATGATTTTTAATGGGCACAATTCTACCCACAATGCCAATTACAATTTCATCTGCTTGAAAATGATATTTTTCCCTGAAACGAATTTTTTTATCGGCTTGGTCTTGAGAAAACTTATCTAAATTAAATCCTAATGGTACGGTGAAAACTTTTTCAGCAGGGGCAATTTTATATACTTCTACCAATTCTTTTCTTTGGATATCGCTGATGGCAACGATGGCATCGCTTTTTCGAGCTAAAAAACGCTCTACTTGAACGATAATATTAGAAATAAACTTACTGAAATAGGAATGAAAAACGTGCCCGTGAAAAGTATGTACTACTAATTTTACATTAGAGGAACGGGCTGCTAAACGACCGATTGCACCCGATTTTGAGGCATGAGTATGAACAATATCGGGTTTAAACTCCCGAATGATCTTTTTTATTTTATAATAAGCCCTGATATCATTAAAAGGAAGTACGCTTCTGCGCATCTCAGATATTTCTATAGGGTTTAGTTCTAATTCTTCGGCAAGAAAACTGCCATCCTTTTCCTGTGGATCTTTTTTTCCCACCAAAAGCATGGTTTCAAATTCTGGAGAAAGATAACGGGATAAGAGCGTAACATTATGTGAAGGCCCACCTACAATCAACCGATTATGAATTCTGAGAATTTTGTACATATTGAGCCGTAAATATAAGTAATGTATATAAATATTTGTTCAATTTTAGCGCTATAATCAATATTAAATTCATCATTTCTTTAAGAATCAACCCTCTAGATTATTTTATTGTAAAATTCCACTGTATTTTCTTTTTTTAAAGAAGTATAAAATAACCTTTAGTGTATTTATAATGGCAAATTAATGCAATAGCCCTTTATCCTCGTTTTTAAAAGTCAAAATATTGTAACTTGCTTTTTCGATTGCAAATTGCCTTACTCAACGCTTGTTGAAAGATTGTTACATTAAACCATTGCGTATAGGCAAACGCTTGCTATTGCTGATCAATTAAACATTAAAGGATGAAGAAAATTGTTACTGATGCCGCCGCTGCAACTGCCGATATTACTAATGGCGCTGTTTTAATGCTGGGCGGTTTTGGGTTATGTGGAATCCCTGAAAACTGCATTTCGGCCTTGGTTCAATCCGGTGTAAAAGGATTAACCTGTATATCTAATAATGCCGGGGTAGATGATTTTGGAATAGGCTTACTGCTTCAAAATAAACAAGTAAAAAAAATGATATCCTCCTATGTTGGAGAGAATGCCGAATTTGAACGCCAACTTTTAAGCGGAGAGCTGGAAGTAGAATTAATTCCACAAGGCACTTTAGCTACACGTTGTATGGCAGCAGGATATGGAATGCCGGCAATTTATACACCGGCAGGGGTAGGTACCGAAGTTGCAGAAGGAAAAGAAGTTAGGGTTTTTAAGGATAAAGCTTATTTATTGGAATATGCTTTTGATGCCGATTATGCCATTGTAAAAGCATGGAAAGGAGATGCCGATGGAAATTTAATTTTCAAAGACACCGCTCGAAATTTCAACCCATTAATGGCCATGGCCGGAAAAATAACCATTGCCGAAGTAGAAGAATTGGTACCAATAGGTACATTAGATCCTAATTATATCCATACGCCGGGCATTTATGTGCACCGAATTTTTCAAGGCGTAGGATATGAAAAGCGCATTGAACAAAGAACTACACGCAAACCTTAATACAGTTTGATGGATTTTAAGATCATTTTTTAATTACAGAATTATGTTGAATAAAAATCAAATTGCACAACGCTTAGCCGCCGAACTTAAAGATGGTTATTATGTAAACCTGGGTATTGGTATCCCTACTTTGGTAGCCAATTATATTCCCAAAGGCATTGAAGTGGTTTTGCAAAGTGAAAATGGCTTACTTGGAATGGGGCCTTTTCCTATTGAAGGAGAAGAGGACCCAGATTTAATCAATGCAGGAAAGCAAACCATTACAACTGTACCGGGCTCAGCATTTTTTGATAGTGCCATGAGTTTTGGAATGATAAGAGCGGGTAAGGTAGATTTAACCATCTTGGGAGCCATGGAAGTGAGCGACACGGGCGATATTGCCAATTGGAAAATTCCCGGCAAAATGGTGAAAGGAATGGGAGGCGCTATGGATTTAGTGGCCAGTGCAAAAAATATCATTGTTGCCATGATGCATACGAATCCAAAAGGCGAGTCGAAATTGTTGCCCCAATGTACATTGCCCTTAACCGGTGTAAAATGTATTAAGAAAATTGTAACCGATTTAGCTGTTCTCGATATTACACCCAACGGTTTTCGTTTATTAGAAAGAGCGCCAGGGGTTTCTGTAGAAGAAATACAATCTAAAACGGCTGGTCGATTGGTAATTGAAGGAAATATTCCGGAAATGCTTGTAGATTGATAACATCGTTTTATAAAAAGAAAGTCTTCCTAAAACAGGAAGACTTCTTTATTGGCAAACAATCGCTACGCTTTTTAAATCTTTGGTGCTGCGGCCAAAATTTCCGGCGTAACTCCGGCAGCATATTTTTCGAAATTTTTGAGGAACAATTTAGCCAAATGTGCGGCTTGCTCGTCATAGGCGTTTTTATCTTCCCATGTATTTCTGGGTGTTAAAATAGATGTTGGTACATCTGGGCATTCGGCAGGTATCAGCATCCCAAATATCGGGTCTGCTTCATATTGAACTGTATCTAGTTTTCATTCTAAAGCTGCCGAAATCATGGCACGTGTATAATTCAATTTCATTCTTTTTCCGGTACCATAAGCGCCACCGCTCCAGCCGGTATTAATCAACCAAACATTTACATTTTCTTCCACCATTTTTTTGCCCAACATTTCGGCATATTTACCGGGATGTAAAGGGATGAATGGTGCGCCAAAACATGCACTGAATGTGGCTTTAGGTTCTGTAACCCCTGCTTCGGTTCCGGCAACCCTTGCTGTATATCCACTAATGAATTGATACATCGCTTGTCCGGGTGTTAATTTACTTATTGGAGGCAAAATGCCATATGCATCACAGGTTAAGAAGAATAAATTTTTAGGAACATTCCCAATAGAAGGCGTTAGTGCATTACTAATAAAATGCAAGGGATAACTCACTCGTGTATTTTCTGTGATAGATTTTCCTGCATAATCAATCACATTAGTGCCATCAAAAAAAGTGATGTTTTCTACAAGCGCACCGGGTTTAATCGCATGATATATTTCAGGTTCTTTTTCTTCACTTAAATCAATTGTTTTTGCATAACATCCACCCTCAAAATTAAAAACGGAATTGTTTGTCCAACCATGCTCATCATCCCCGATTAAATGTCTTTTTGGATCTGCACTTAATGTTGTTTTACCAGTGCCACTTAATCCAAAAAACACAGCGGTATCACCATCATCACCAATATTAGCAGAGCAGTGCATACTTAATACACCTTTTTCTTGAGGAAGAATATAATTGAGTACAGAGAATATACCTTTCTTCATTTCGCCGGTATAGCCTGTGCCGCCAATAAGTATAGTTTTTTTGGTGAAACTAACAATCGCAAAATTATGTTGTCGGGTACCATCTATTGCAGGATCGGCATGAAAGCCTGGTGCTTGTAGTATATGCCAATCGGGTTCAAAATTCTCTAAACTGTTTTCATCGGGTCTTAAAAACATATTGTAAGCAAACAAATTGCTCCATGGGTTTTCGTTAACTACCCGAATGTTTAATCGGTATGAAGGATCGGCACAAGCATAACAATCTCTTACCCAAATTTCTTTTCCTTCTAAATAGGCCAACATCTTTGCATATAACTGATCGAAATAATGAGGCTCAATAGGAATATTAAAATCGTTCCAGTTTACCGTGTTTGCAGTAATATCGTCCTTTACAGTAAATTTATCTTTAGGACTTCTTCCGGTAAACTCACCTGTTTTAATCACTAATGCACCCGTATCGTTTAAAACGCCTTCACCCCTTTGTATGGTTTGTTGAGCAAGCTCTTCGGGGCTTAATTGATAATGAATATTTTCACCATACTTGAGTCCTAAACGAACTAATTGTTGGTGGGGAATGGAAAACATTGTTGGAACTGACATGGCGGCAAACAATTATTTTAATTAAAAGAGCAACAAAGTTAAGCGCACGCCAATTTTTGAATCAGTTTACAAACAATAATAATCGTTAGCATTATCAGTATATCTTCATTATTGATTTATATTTTTCAATCTTTATGGCTTTAGTTGAATAGGATTAAAAATTGGGGGATATTATTTAAATGGAATGAATTTTTTTTAACATCGTTGTGTAGATTTTACACAAATAATCCCATATTGTGCTGCGTTTTAAGCAGTATATTGCAACAATTTTAAACGACTCTTTATTTCAACATAAATAGTTTTTAAATTAATAATAGGTATATCCATCAAAAAAAACGCATACGTATATGAAGTATCTTCCGTTGAATTCAGCAATTTTTATCAAAAACAGAAAGCGGTTCGTAGATAAAATGGACAAGCATGCAATTGCTATTTTTAATAGTAATGATGAGTTGCCTACAAATGGAGATCAATTGCATGGGTTTCGTCAAAATTCGGATTTATATTGGCTAACCGGTATAGAACAAGAAGATACCATGTTGGTATTATTTCCTAATAATCCCGATCCAAAATATCGTGAAGTATTGGTATTGGTGCGTCCTAATGCTTTAAAAGAAAAATGGGATGGACATCGTTTACGGGTACACGAAGCGCAAGCCATTTCGGGCATCGAAACCATTGTTTGGTTAGATAGTATTGACGGTTTATTACAACCATGGATTCATTTAGCCGATACCATCTATCTCAATACCAATGAAAACGATCGTAAAGCCAATTTGGTACCGGTAAGAGATTACCGCTATGCTGCCGAAATGAAAGTACGTTATCCTTTACACCAATATAGAAGAAGTGCAAGAATTTTGAAAGATTTACGGGCTATCAAAACTGCCGAAGAAGTTGAAGTAATGCAACAAGCCATTAATATTACTGATACTACTTTTAGAAGATTATTACAATTTATTCGCCCGGGTGTAATGGAATATGAAATTGAAGCAGAAATTATGCATTCGTTTTTATCTCAACGTGCAACCGGACAAGCATACGGTTCCATTATAGCAAGTGGCGATAGGGCAAGAACATTGCATTATGTAGAAAACAATCAGGAATGTAAAGATGGCGAATTGATTTTGATGGATTTTGGTGCTGAGTATGGACGTTATTGTGCAGATTTAACCAGAACAGTTCCTGTTAATGGCAAATTTACACGCCGCCAAAAAACTGTTTATAATGCTTGTTTACATTTACATCATTATGCTGCATCTATACTAAAACCGGGTATTAGCATTGTAGATTATACCGAGAAAGTAGGCGATGAAGCAACGGTTATTTTTCAAAAAATTGGACTTTTAAATAAAACGGATATTAAAAATGAGGATCCCGAAAACCGAGCGTATCGTAAATATTTGTACCATGGCATTTCGCACCATTTGGGTATAGATGTACATGATTTAGGTACAAGAACTGCACCCGTTCAGGCAGGTATGGTATTTACCATTGAGCCCGGCATTTATATAGAAGAAGAACAAATGGGCATTCGTATTGAAAACAATTTTTGGATTACAAAAAATGGGAATAAAGATTTAATGAAAAATATACCCATTACAGTTGAAGAAATTGAAGCGTTGATGAAAAGAAAATAATTTCATTTAAACCGATAGAAAATCACCCTTTGTTTGTTTTCATTTGAATTTAAAAATAACCATGAAGCAAGTTCCTAATTTTTTTACTTTACTCAATTTAGTATTTGGTTGCTTATCAATTGTGTTTGCGCTTCAAACAGAAAGCATCATCATTTATACCGACGAACAATTTTTGAGTAGCTTTCATATTCCGGAAAAGATGGCTACTGCAGCAGTGTGTTTATTTATTGCAGCAATTGTAGATTTTTTAGACGGATTTGTAGCACGCTTATTTAAGGCAACATCTGCAATGGGTGCACAATTAGATTCCTTATCAGATATGGTGAGCTTTGGTGTAGCACCTTCTGTATTGCTTTATCAACTTTTAAGAATGAGTTTTATGCGGGAAGAAAATGGATTGGATGTGTCCATGGCTTGGTTATTACCGGCATTTCTTTTTGCTGTTGCCGCTGCTTGGCGGTTGGCTAAATTTAATTTAGACGATTCGCAGCATTATGGATTTAAAGGTGTTCCTACACCGGCAGCAGGTTTACTGATTGCATCATTTCCATTAATATTATTATTTGGTGGAGGATTGGTTAATATCAACGAATGGTTGATTAATAAATGGGTATTGTATGCAGTGATTATTATTTTAAGTGGATTAATGGTGAGCAATCTTCCAATTATGGCATTAAAATTCAAAGATTTCAGTTTCAAAAATAATATCCCCAAATGGATTATTATCGCTATTGCAATTATTGCCATAATATTATTAAAATGGCTTGCGGTACCGGTAATTTTCATTGTTTACATTAGTTTATCTTTATTATTCAAAAACAAAATATCATCATGATTTTTACAGCTCAAGTAAAAGTAATGCCACTAAAAGAATTGCTAGATCCACAAGGCAAAGCAGTTTTAGGCGGATTTCAAAATCTTGGTTTAACCGCCATAAACGATGTGCGCATCGGCAAAAATATCACCTTACAAATTGAAGCTTCTGATCAAGAAGAAGCCGCTGCAATTGCTAAAGAAGCCGCCTCTAAATTATTGGCTAATCCGGTAATGGAAATGTTTGAAATTGAAATTCTGTAAGAAGTTAATGCTAAACGATTCAATACCAACATGCTTTATTTAATTCCTACACCAATCGGTAATTTAGCCGATTTTACATTTAGAGCTGTAGAGCTTTTAAATTCAGTTGATCTTATTCTTGCAGAAGATACCAGAACATCTTCGGTATTGCTTCAACATTATCGAATTCAAAAGCCAATATCTCCTTATCATCAACACAACGAACACAAAATACTTCAACATTTAGTAGATCAATTACAAGCCGGCAAAACCATAGCATTACTAACTGATGCCGGTACTCCAGGAATTAGTGATCCCGCATTTTTATTAGTAAGAGAATGTGTGAAAGTTGACGTTAAAGTAGAATGTTTGCCCGGTGCTACAGCATTTGTTCCCGCATTAGTGAACAGTGGTTTACCCATCAATCGATTTTGTTTTGAAGGATTTTTGCCTTTAAAAAAAGGGCGACAAACCGTTTTGAAAATGCTTGCTGAGGAAGAACGTACCATGGTTTTTTATGAAAGTCCGATGCGGTTGGTAAAAACTTTAAACGATTTCATCACGTATTTTGGGTCCAATAGAGGCTGTTGTGTAAGTAGAGAACTCACCAAAAAATTTGAAGAAAATAAACGTGGATCATTACAAGAAGTGCATGATTATTTTAATGCAAAAACCGTGAAAGGTGAAATTGTTATTGTTGTTCAAGGTAAGGTTGATTAAACAAAACCTTGTTGCCATTGTTTTATGATTTCCCTAACCTAATTTTTGCGAAATTTACGCTTATCATTTTCCGAATATGAAAAAATTATCTTCTGTTTTAGTTTTAACACTATTGGTTTGCAACGGCATATTGGCTCAACCCGAGAGATGGCAGCAACGTGTAAAATATACCATGAATATTGATGTGGATGCAACCACCAACCGATTTGCCGGGAAACAAAAATTAGTGTACACCAACAATTCGCCCGATGTACTCAATAAGTTGTTTTACCATCTGTATTTCAATGCCTTTCAAGCCAACAGTAGCATGGATGTGCGCAGTAGAGAATTGGGTAAAAAAAGCATTAATGGCCGTGCAGATTGGGATGGACGTGTAAGGGATCGCATCAGCAAATTACAACCCAACGAAATTGGGTATCAAAAAATTCTATCCTTAAAAATTAATGGCGTTGCTCAACCTTTTAAGTATGCCGAAACCATTTTAGAGGTTCAGTTGATAAAACCAATCGCACCTAAATCTACGGTAACCATCGATATGGAATTTGAAGCGCAAATACCATTACAAATTCGTAGAAGCGGAAGAGATAATCCATCAACTGAAGTACGCTACAGTATGAGTCAATGGTATCCTAAATTATGCGAATACGATTATGAAGGTTGGCATCCAACACCTTACATTGCACGAGAGTTTTATGGCGTTTGGGGCGATTTTGATGTAACTATAAAAATAGATAAGAATTATAAAATCGGTGGTACGGGTGTTTTGCAAAATGCCCAAGAAATTGGCTGGGGATACGATGTGCCAGGATCTGCATTAAAACCCATTACAGCCGATAAAAGAACTTGGCGTTTCGTTGCTTCTAATGTTCATGATTTTGTTTGGGCTGCCGACCCGGAGTATAAACATATCGTTCGCAAAATGCCGGTTACCGGAACCGTATTGCATGTTATTTATAATTACAAAGAAAACGATACGAAGAACGATCAGGCATGGGAAAATGTAGCTGATGCAGCAGTAACCGTTTTGCCTTTTATTGAAAAAACTTTTGGCAAATATCCATATCCTCAATATTCGTTTATTCATGGTGGTGATGGCGGCATGGAATATCCTATGGCTACTTTACTAAGTGGCCCGGGTATAGGAACTGTTATTCACGAATGGATGCACAGTTGGTACCAAATGATGTTGGGCACCAATGAAAGTTTATATGGTTGGATGGATGAAGGTTTTACAGAATTTGCTACCGATTTGGTGGAAGCATATTACAGAGACAATGTTACTCGTGTTAAAAATGCCGATAATCCAAAAGTATTGCGCATGTTGGATTCTACGGCAGCAATACTCCCTCTAGAACATTATCCCAATTATAGCTCATACTACTATTTAGCTAAATCACCTTACGAAGAGCCACTTACAACACACGCCGATCATTTTAATACCAATATGGGTTATAGTTTAGCTGCTTATTCAAAAGGTTGTGTGATGTTGGAACAATTGGGCTATATCACCGGAGCCGATGTACGTAATAAAATTCTACTAGAATATTATAACCAATGGAAATTTAAACATCCTAATGCAGCAGATTTTTTTAGGTTATCGGAAAAAGTAAGCGGATTGAAATTAGATTGGTACAAAGAATATTGGTGTAACAGTACCAAAACTATCGACTATTCCATAGATAGTTTATGGGAAGAAAATGGGATGGCTAAAATTCGTTTGAAACGTATTGGCTTAATGCCTATGCCTATTGATTTACAGGTGAAATTAAAAGACGGATCAACTGTAATGCACTACATTCCTTTGAATTTAATGTATGGCGAAAAGCCGGTTGAAAATACAAAAGAAGAAAGGGTTTCGCATGAGCCTTGGCGTTGGACGCATCCTACCTACATTGTAGAATATAAAGGTCGTTTAACCGATATTAAAAAAGTAATGATTGATCCTACAAAGCGAATGGCAGATGTAGATCAAAAGAATAATGCATTAGACTTAAATTGGTAATACAATAGCTTACAACAAAGAGATTTTTTATGCAGCCATCCTTTGAAATAACCATAAGGCGTGTACAACCGGAAGAAGCCGGCATATTATCGGTATTAGCGAAAACAACTTTTTACGATACGTTTATACATTCAACCACTGAAGCCGACATGGCCAGTTATTTGGAGGAGTTTTATTCGATAGAACAACTTCAAAAAGAATTAGACAACCCTGATGATGAATGTTATTTTGCATTGCACGATGGCATTCCAATTGCCTACATGAGATTTATGGAAGATTACAGCAATTTTCCGGAGATAAAAAAATGGAAGGCATTGGAACTAAAACGCATCTATGTTTTACAATCTTATCAAGGCAAAGGCATTGCTCAACAGTTGATGGATTTTTACTTAGAAAAAGTTCAATCAAGAAATTACGAGGTAGCTTGGTTAGGCGTGTGGGAGCATAATAGTAGAGCGCAACAATTTTATATAAAATACGGATTTAGTTTTTCGGGCTACACCCATGATTTTCCTATAGCCAATACACCTCAAACCGATCATTGGTATTGGCGATTTTTTATAGATAAACCGGAATAAGTTTTATCTTCCAAAATACTTATTTACGGCTTCTATACGATTAGAAACATGCAGTTTTTCATAGATTCTAAACGTATGTTTTTTTACTGTTTGCGGACTAATAAACAATTGGTCTGCAATTTCTTTAATGAGCATGCCTCTAGAAATCATTTCGAGAATTTCATTTTCTCTTTTCGATAAATCTTCCATTGGCCCTCTTTCGGTAGAAATAGCAATTGAAGTTTTACTTTGTTTAGATAAATTAAACGCATCCACAACTTTACGTGCAATTTGACTACTCATTGGGGCTCCGCCTTGATGTAATTCTCTAATAGCATCCAAGAGTTTTGCGGGTGTTGTTTTTTTAAGAATATATCCGCAAGCGCCTGCACTTAGTGCTTCAAATATTTTTTCATCTTCTTCATAAACGGTACACATCATAAATAACATATTGGGGCATTTTTCTTTCAGTTGACGTACTACTTCAATGCCGCTGATGCCGCCCAAATTGATATCCATTAAAACTACTTGAGGATTGTATTCCGGAATTTTCAACAATGCTTCTTCTCCATTATTACACGAGCCGGCTAAAGTGAAGCCTTCTGTCATGTCAATAATCTGTTCTAAAGCATTGCGTATATCGTGGTTGTCTTCAACAATGGAAACGGTAATATTCATACCACAAAGATGCAACATAAGCCCCAATGCACAAGAGTTTAACTCAAAATAACAAAAAGAAAATGGGGGCT
>JBMOEQ010000066.1:0-13610 GCA_049314655.1 Ferruginibacter sp.
ATAAGAGAAAAAGGATTGCCGTTGATTGGTGTAAAGCAGTAAAAGTTTAGGGGTTTAGTAGTTTAGGGTTTAGTTGGTAGGATATCAATAAGTGCAAAGCAATAAATGTTTAGGGGTTTAGTAGTTTAGGGTTTAGGAAGTACATCGAAATGGGATGCATTTCTTTATACGCTTTATAAACTCTATACACTCTATACACTTTGAACATAAACTACAAATTTCCCGAAAGCAAATCGGGTCTTAATCGCTTAGTGCGTTGAAGACTTTCTTCGTGTCGCCATTGTTCAATTTTAGCATGGTTGCCACTCATTAAAATTTCAGGAACTTTCCATCCACGGAAATCTTCAGGACGCGTATACACTGGAGGTGCTAAAAGATTATCTTGAAACGAATCGGTTAATGCAGATGTTTCATCATTGAGTACACCCGGTATTAATCGGCCAATAGCATCTACCATTACAGCTGCAGCAAGTTCGCCACCACTAATTACATAATCGCCTATAGAAATTTCTCGGGTAATAAAATGGTCTCTTACACGTTGGTCAATCCCTTTGTAATGTCCGCAAATCAATAATAAATTTTCTTTTAATGAAAGTTGATTAGCGATAGGTTGGTTAAAGGTTTCGCCATCGGGACTCAAATAAATAACCTCATCGTAAACTGTAGTAGATTTTAGTTGTTCAATGGCATTTACTAACGGCTCGGGCATTAAAACCATTCCGGCACCTCCACCAAAAGGATAATCATCTACCTGCGCTCTTGCATAAGTGGTATAATCGCGGAGATTAATTACATTCACTTCTAGCAAACCTTTATCTCTTGCACGTTTCATGATTGAATGTGCAAACGGACTTTCCAATAATCCGGGAACTACTGTTATGATGTCTATTTTCATGTATGTATATAAGTGTATTTAAAGTTTATATCGTTTATTCAGTTTATAGAGCATCTAAAGTTTATAAAGATTCTAAGGTTTATAGAGTTTCTAAAGAATTAAGCCGCTAACTAAACCCTAAACCCCTAAACCTCTAGACTTAGATTATAAAGATTCTAAGGTTTACAGCGTTTTTAAAGAATTAAGCCGCTATCTAAACCCTAAACCCCTAAACTACTAAACTAGTTAATAGGGATTATAAAGTTTATAAAGCATGCCCACTAAACCCTAAACCACTAAACTCCTAAACCATTGTTCATCCGCCGTCATCAGTCTATCTCCATAAAATCATCCAAATCCCTTTTGTCTTTTTTTGTGGGGCGACCTACTTTGCTCATTCTTTTTCCGGTATTAAATGCCGCTGCTTGAAAAGCAACCCTATTCAATTCTTCGGCCGGAGTAATATCCATATAATGCTTAATGGCTTCACTGTATTGAACCCTTTTCTCTAAAAGTGCCGTTACTTGTATCACCCATTTTTTGGCTTCGGTTTTCACTTCAAATTCGTCGCCTACATGAACCGTTCTTGCTGCTTTGGCATTATCGCCCTTAAATTTCACTTTTCCTTTATCGCAGGCATCTGCAGCCTGACTTCGAGTTTTAAATAAACGAATGGCCCATAAATATTTATCTAAGCGCAATTTTTCCTTTTCCATAGTATAAAATTATACCCTTTTACATCAATGGTAATTGTAAGGGCTTTTTTTTACTTAAATTACTCACTTAAAATAATTTTTATGCAAAGGATATTAAGAAATATATGGTTATTGATTGTTTTGCTGTTGGCCAATATTTGTCAGGCTCAGTTTAAAAGTACTGAAGTATTTTCTCCCGATGGTACTGCATTTTATTTTATTAAAGAAGGGTTAATTGTTAAACGCGATTTAAAAGCGGGTACAGAAGCCAACTTGCTTACCAAAACTCAATTAACACCATACAATGGCAAATTTTTAAAAATTGCTTCATTTGCATTTAGTGCCGATCAAAGTAAAATTTTAGTGTTTGTAAATACTCAAAAAGTTTGGCGTTACAATACAAGAGGCAGTTATCGTGTATATGACGTAGCTACAGATAAAACTACAGAAATCGGTAAAGGCAAAGCTGCACAATCTTTAATGTATGCAAAGTTATCGCCCGATGCACAATCTGTTGCGTATGTTAGCGAACAAAATGTATACGCCGAAAATTTAGCAACAGGAGCCATTACACAACTAACGTTTGATGGTAATCGAAAGCTTATTAATGGAACATTTGATTGGGTGTATGAAGAAGAGTTTGGTTGTAGAGATGGATTTAGATGGAGCCCCGATAGTAAGCAAATTGCATTTTGGCAAGTAGATGCCAATGGTATAAAAGATTATTTAATGTTGAATACTACCGAAAGTAATTATTCGAAAGTTATTCCGGTAGAATATCCAAAAGTGGGTGAAGCCCCATCTCCGGTAAAAATAGGTGTGGTTAGCGCAACCGGTGGTGCCATTACTTGGATGAAAATTGAAGGCGATCCGCAACAACATTATCTTCCAAGAATGGAATGGGCCAATGCCGAAAAATTAATTGTACAACAATTGAATAGAAAACAACAAGAAAGTAAACTGATTTATTGTTCAGCCAAAGATGGGCAATCAACTGTTTTCATGACAGAGAAAAACGACAGCTGGATTGAAGTAAAAAGTTATTGGAACGATGATAATCCAACAGGATGGGAGTGGGTAAAAAACAATACGGCTTTTTTATGGGTGAGTGAAAATGATGGATGGCGTCATGTATATCGTGTTAGCAGTGATGGTAAAAATGAAACCTTATTAACAAAAGGTAATTATGATGTCCAATCGATTAAATGCATTGATGAAAAAAACAATTTTCTATATTTTATGGCATCTCCTAACAATGCCACTCAGTTGTATTTGTATAGAGTAAAGATGGATGGCAAAGCAACAGCAGAGTTGGTTTCAAGTGCCGATTTAGCGGGCGTTCATGAATATTTAGTTGGTCCAAATGCCTTATATGCAAAACACGGTTTTAGCAATCATCAAACACCACCAACAGAAAATTGGGTAGCATTGCCCGATTATATTAAAGCCAATCAAGCTGTAAATAAAACCGCCACGCAAGTTGTAACTGCAAAAAATAACATCCGGTATATTAAAATACCCATGGAAGATGGGGTAACCTTAGATGCATGGATCAATTATCCCGATAATTTCGACAGTACTAAAAAATATCCGGTTGTATTGTATGTGTATGGAGAGCCTGCTGCATCAACCGTTATGGATAGCTATGGTACACATCAAAATTATTTATACAATGGCGATATGAATGCCGATGGATATTTTCAAGTATCTATAGATAATAGGGGAACGCCCTCTTTAAAAGGGGCTGCTTGGCGCAAAGCGATTTATAGAAAAATTGGATCTATCAATATTAAAGACCAAGCCATGGGTATGAAAAAAATTCTGGAGCAGCCTTATTTCGATAAAGACCGTGTTGCCGTTTGGGGATGGAGTGGTGGTGGCTCATCTACCTTGCATTTATTGTTTCAATATCCCGATATTTTTAAATCGGGTGTAGCCATTGCAGCTGTAGGTAACCAATTGTTTTACGATAATATTTATCAAGAAAGATATATGGGATTGCCACAAGAAAATAAAGCCGATTTTGTGAACGGCTCGCCTATTACTTATGCCAAAAATTTAAAAGGAAAATTGTTGTATATCCATGGTACAGGCGATGATAATGTTCATTACAGCAATGCCGAAGTATTGATAAATGAATTGGTGAAATACAACAAACAATTTCAATTAATGTCGTACCCCAATCGATCACATAGTATGCAAGAAGGCCAAGGTACAGGACTGCACTTGGTTACGATGTACACCAATTTTATCAGAGAAACTTGTCCTCCGGGTGCTCGCTAAACTTATGTGAAAGAAAAAAATTACTTTTGGGGTATTAAAGTCTACAAATATGAAGTTAATTAGAATGTGCATTGCTTTATTGGCAATTACGCTTTTTTATACTGCCTGCGAACGGGAATTAAGTGAAGAAAATGGCGGCACTCCAACAGGTGGTGGCGGGGGAGCTGTAGTTGGAGATTTTAGGGCAAAATTTGATGGCACACAATGGGTGGCTAACCGATTAACTGGTGCTTCCCGAATGGGTGGTTTAATTAATATTACAGGGTTAAGTACCAATGGACAGGTATTAACGATTACCTTAACCGATTCCGGAGTTCATCAATATTATTTATACGATACTACAATGAATGCAGCTGCATTGGTAGACAGTACTTTGCCTAACCGGAATGCATTTGGAACCAATCAAGGCACGACTGCTCAATCGGGCGGTGTGGTAAACATTACAGCCATCGATGCCGTTAACAAAAGGATTTCAGGAACATTTAGTTTTAAGGTGTACCGCGCCATGGATAGTTTGCAACGTACCATTACAGATGGTGTATTTACCAATACTTCTTATTCTACCACCATGCCACCATCTAGCGCTACCGATACTATGTATGTAGATATTGATGGCAGCACGTATCGCCCCGTTAGTGTAACCGGATTAGCCAACAGTGGAAATATCATCATCAATGGTACCGATGCTACTGCGTCTAAAACTGTGGGATTAACTTTTCCGGAAACAACAATCCCGGGTACTTATACACTCGATTTCTTTGGATTAGTGTACATTGGTTTATATAATCCAAATTCAACCACAGCTTTAGCATCTAGCAGTGGCAATTTAGAGATCTTAGAAAATAATGCTACAACCAGAAGAATACGTGGAAGATTTAGTTTTGTTGCAGAACCTCTGTTGGGAGGCACTTCTGTAAATCTTACCAATGGGTATTTTTCGGTTCGATATTAAACAGATAAAACATCTTTTATAAAAAAACGACACTGTAAATAGTGTCGTTTTTTTATGCGTTAAACATGTCCATTAACTCATTTCAGTGAAGTACTGGTGGAAGTATGGAATGGTTTCAATGCCTTTATAAAAATTAGCGATATCGTATTTTTCATTCGGACTGTGCAGGTTGTCGCTGTCTAATCCAAATCCCATAAATACAATCTTAATGCCTAATTCTTTTTCAAATAGTGCGCAAATAGGAATACTACCGCCGCCTCTTACAGGGATAGGCTTTTTACCAAATGTAGCTTCCATTGCTTTAGCAGCAGCTTGATAAGCTTTGCTGTCAATTGGCGTCATATAAGGCTCTCCGCCATGGTGTAAAGCAGCTTTTACAGTTATGTATGGTGGCGCTATTGATTTCAAATGATTGATCAAAAGCTCAGTTGTTTTATCAGATGTTTGGTTGGGAACTAACCTAGCCGAAATTTTAGCAAAGGCTTTACTAGGCAAAACCGTTTTTGCACCTTCGCCGGTATAGCCGCCCCAAATACCATTTACTTCAAGGGTTGGTCTAATACCTGTACGTTCATTGGTAGTAAATCCTTTTTCGCCCCAAAGTTCTTGAACCCCTAAATCGGTTTTATATTCGGCTTCATCAAAAGGTGCTTCAGCCATTAATTTGCGTTCTTCTGCTGTTGCCACTACAACATCATCGTAAAATCCGGGAATGGTGATGTGGTTGTTTTCGTCGTGTAAAGACGCAATCATTTTTGCTAAAATGGTAATAGGGTTGGCAACAGCTCCACCATAAACACCACTATGTAAATCGCGGTTGGGCCCGGTTACTTCTACTTCAATATAACTTAACCCTCTTACACCAATATCAATGCTAGGTGTATCTAAACTAATCATTGAGCTATCACTGATCAAAACGCAATCGGCTTTCAGCAATTCTTTATGTGTTTTTACAAATGTGCCCAAGTTTGGAGAGCCCACTTCTTCTTCACCCTCAATACAAAACTTAATATTATTTTGAAGGGTATTGGTTTTTACTAAAGTTTCTAATGCTTTTACATGCATGTACACTTGTCCTTTATCATCGCAACTGCCTCTGGCAAATATTTTACCATCTTTAATTAATGGATCAAAAGGACCGCTGTTCCACAATTCAAGCGGATCGGCAGGTTGTACATCATAATGCCCATACACCAATACAGTTGGTTTAGTTGGGTCGATGATTTTTTCGGCATAAACAATGGGGTGACCATCGGTAGGGTAAATCTCTACTTTATCAACGCCTGCTTCAAGCAAACGCTGCTTTACGGCTTCGGCACATTTAATCATGTCATCTTTATGCTCGCTTTTTGCACTGATGCTAGGGATACGCAACAGCTCTAATAACTCGTTCAAAAAACGGTCTTTATTTTTTTCCTGGTAATCTTTCCATACTTGCATGGCAAACGTTCGTTTAGGTGAAATTAACTATTGAATTGAAGCACTAAATTACGGCTTTTTGGTGGCTAAATATTTCCGAAAAAATTAATTAAAGAAATGTAAAATATTTTCTAATCATTAAGCGTTATACAGAAAAGCGGTTTAAATTACGCTTGCAACGATTGCACCCTTATCAGCCTTTGATTTAGCAGTATTCAATATGGATAGCGCTAGTTCAAAGGCTGAGTCTATTTAGCTATTCTCCAATTGGTTTTTTCTGAAAAAGGCAATAGGCCCTGCGATAAGTACAAATACAATAACGGTTAAAACCAATACCCATTTTAAAATAGAAAATATTACAGTCATTAAGGCAATGGAATCGTCAATGGCCCCACTTAGTGTAATGAGCATGCCTAAATTTTTAAGAATATCTAATCCGCCAGCAATGAGTACAGCAATGCCAAATCCACTGCCCATTTTGCGTAACATGCCGATAGATTTTTTAGAAATATAGCTACAAATTGAAAATAAAAGAATGGAGTAGCAGCCTAAAAAAATAAAATCTAAAGCAGTATTGTAAATAGCATCTTCTAACACATTTTGTTGTTTCCAAGCATTGGTTACAAGGTCGGCCAATTGTGCATTGTACGCAAATTCGAGGTTAAGAATACCCAATGGGGTTTCGGCACCTTTTAAGGGAGCGCCGGTTACCTGCATCACATATATCATGATGAGGGTGCCTATTAAACTTATGGTAAACTGAGATGTTTTCATCCCTAAAAAATTTATAAGCTATTGTAACGATCGCCAGCGTAATTCCAATTTAAAATCTTCCAAAAATTGTCAATATAATCGGCTCTGCGGTTTTGGTATTTTAGGTAATAGGCATGTTCCCAAACATCTAATCCAAAAATGGGGAATCCTTTTTTATCTGCAACATCCATTAACGGATTATCTTGATTCGCAGTAGATGTAATGGCTAATTTTTTATCAGAGGTTACAATCAACCAAGCCCAACCACTTCCAAAACGGGTTTTAGCTGCATCGTTAAATTGTTTTTTCATTTCATCTACCGATCCAAATTGAGCGTTGATGGCTGTTAATAATTTACCCGATGGCTGTGCCGTACTATTGGGTAATAAGCATTTCCAAAATAATTCGTGGTTATAATGTCCGCCTCCATTGTTGCGCATTTTTGGCGAGTATTTCGAAATTTTATTGAGTATATCTTCTAATGCAGTCTTGCTATCTGCCCCTTCAGCTGTTGCAGCTTCTTTTAAATTTTTGCTATACGCTGCTGCATGTTTATTATAATGGATGTCCATGGTTTGGGTATCTATCCAAGGTTCTAAAGCATTATAAGCATAGGGTAAGGGTTGTTGATCGAAATTGGTTTTAATAGTGCTCCCCGAAGTGTTTTTTGAGGTACTACAGGAAGCTAAAAATGCACTTAATGCAGGTGCAGCTAAAAGTGTTGCTGCGGATGCTTTAACGGTAGTGCCGATGAATTTTCTCCTAGAGTTGGTTGGCATAAAATATGATTTAGCTATAAATGTAAACAATCTATTTTCTACCGGGTATTAATTTACGCAAGGCTTCTATTGCCGGTTTTATTTTTTTAAACAAACGATGATAAAATTCTTTGTTGAAGAGTTGCGAATCTTGCATGGCTTTATACGTAAAAAACACTCCAATTGGCGATAGCACCAAAACCGGAAGCCACATGCCAATGAAAGGACTGGTAACACCTTCTTTCACAAATTTTTCTCCAAACATATACAGTAGGTGAAAAATTAAGAAGAAAACAATAGCTACTACTAACGGCATACCCAAACCGCCTTTTCTAATTATTGAACCTAAAGGGGCGCCAATAAAAAACAATACCAAACAAGCAAGCGACAAAGAAAATTTCCTATGCCATTCCATATTATTGAGCCTGATGTCTTTCTTTTTGGCTTCCCATTCGGTGCCCGAAAATTGATAAATACTTTTTAAAGAACTTACCGATCCAATAGCATTGTTTACCACAAAAGAACGTGCCGAATCGGGTAATAGCGTATTAAATTTTTTAACCTTGGGTTTGGCAGGATTTTTTTCGGCATACTTATTCCAAATACTATCGGGAGTATTCATATGCCGCAATTGCATGCCCACTTCTTTATTAAATTTTAGGCCAAAACTGTCTTTCACTTTTTTCAAAGAATCGATGGCAATATTCAATTGGCGAATCGTAAGCATCTTGTAATCGTTTCTAAAAAAACTATCACTCGTATTCATCATTTGAAGCGATCGAATGTCAAATACTTTTTTATATTCTTTAAAAGCAACCCGTATAAACTCGGTACTGCTGTCCATTGAGTTGCCTCGCTCTTGATACCTGCAGCCATTGTTGAGTGTAAATTCTAAAAAGCGTTTGTCTTCCGAAATTTTCATGATGCCACTTTCTGCAATAATACTATTGTCTTGCAATTGAGTTTGCTGTTCGTAAATGATAACATTTTTCAAATGACTACCGTCTTTGTCTTTCTTACCAACCTTAATGGCATAATTGGGAATATGGGTATAAAAAGTACCTTCTTTTAAATCGAGTGCGGGTTTTTTATATAAGATGTCGTAGTATAAAGTTTTAAATTTCAGTGTAGCATATGGAATAACATAATTGGCAAAAAGAAAGGTGATGCCGCAAAGCATGATCGATACAATAACCAAGGGGCGCATGAAACGGAGTAAAGAAATGCCTGCCGATTTTATGGCAACCAATTCAAAACTTTCTCCAAGGTTACCAAAAGTCATGATAGATGAAACCAATATAGAAATGGGCATGGCCAAGGTTAATAAGGTAGCACTGGCATACCATAAAAAGCGACCAATAGTAATAAGGTCGAGGTCTTTCCCTACCAAATCATCAATGTATTTCCACAGGTTTTGCATCATCAATACAAAGAAGGTGATGAAAAATGTGGCAATAAACGGTCCAATGAATGCCCTCAGAATTAGCTTGTCGAGTTTTTTGAACATAATATTTTGCACGAAAAGGAAAACTGTTTGCTGTAGTTTTACCTATAATGAACCGTTATGAATGAAAGAACAAAAATAATGCTTTCCCCTCAGGAACTTGAATTGGTTTCTAATACCGAATGGATTTTAACGAAATCAGTAATCATCCAAAAAGTGATGACGGTATTTGGCGCTGCTGCAACAGTAATGCAAACCCATTCAGCAAGCCATAATGAGGTTTTTGCTATTGCACCTAAAATTGCTAAAGGCGAAAATTATGAAGGCTTACCCTATGTAATGCTCGATTATCCTCGATTATTTTCTAAACAAGATATTTGTGCCATCCGTACTTTTTTTTGGTGGGGCAATCATTTTAGTGTTACACTGCATGTGTCGGGGGTATGGCTTTCGATGGTTGCCGATAAAATAGCAGCCAATTATTCCAATTTAGCAAAACAAGACTTTCAATTATCCGTAAATGATAATCCTTGGAAACATCAATATAGTGTAGATAATATGATGTATATGTCACAATTAAATGCAACTCAATTGGAAGCTTTTATTCAGCAACATCAATTTTTGAAAATAGGCAAAAGTATACCTGTAGGGCAATGGGATAAGGTGCCAACATTTATTGAGGAAACTTATGCAACATTAATGTCGCTAATAATGAATTAATTTCCTAAACGGTGGAAGAGGTCTTTAACTTGATATTCCCAAAGTTGACTTTGATCTTTAATATCTTTTTTCTCAGCAAAATCTTTAATTACCAAAATGGTTTGATTGGTAACTTCCGATTTTTCAATACTAAATTCAAAATATTCTCCTTTAGGCGTATGTAGCCAATGGAAGCGAACATATTTGTCTTCTTCACCTTCTAAAAATTCGGCTTGTTCATCCGATCCATTCCAAGAAAAGCTAAACACTCCGTCTCGCTCATCAACTTCTTCGGCAAACCACTCCTGTAATCCGGCAGGGGTACTTAAAAAAGTATAAAGTATGCCTGGAGAACATCTTACAGGGTATTCGAGTGTATAAAGTACTTTTTTGCTCATGCAAACAATTTAAAATCTTCTAGTAGGCTGCAATAATAGTAAAATAAACGAGCCAACAAAATAATTTCTTTACTATTTTAAGAATGGGGATAAGCTCTTGTTCAATTCTACTTTAAATTCTACCCCATATGCCTCAATTATTAGGGTGCCGAAGTTTAAAATATGCATCAATTGAATTTAAAGTAATGTTATTTTATTATAAAATGAACCTTTTTTGAGAATAGAAATTGCGCTCTTTTTTAACCATAATTTTTTCTAAATGCTTACTGGTGCTACACTTTATTCATTAGTTGCGTACTGCACGGTTCCCTAATTAACTTACAATGTGATTTTTCAATAGAAAAAAATCTTTTTTGTGCACATATTAAAAATTCCTAAATTACGTTAAAGGAATTGTGAAACTTTTAACAAATTGTTCGAAATTCAACAATTCAACCTTTAACCTCCATAAACGTGCTTGTATATGAGTATGCGTCAACTCAAAATTTCCAAGTCTATTACCAATAGGGAAAGCCAGAGCCTTGAAAAGTACCTGCAAGAAATTGGTAAAGTAGAGCTCATTTCTGCTGAAGAAGAAGTTAAGCTTGCCGAACTCATCAAACAAGGCGATCAAAAAGCACTCGATAAACTCACCAAAGCCAATTTGCGATTCGTTGTTTCTGTTGCTAAACAATATCAAAATCAAGGTTTAACCTTACCCGATTTAATCAATGAAGGCAATGTTGGTTTAATAAAAGCCGCTCAACGTTTCGATGAAACCCGTGGATTTAAATTCATTTCTTATGCCGTTTGGTGGATTCGTCAAAGCATCCTTCAAGCATTGGCCGAACAATCTCGTATTGTACGTTTACCACTCAATAAAGTAGGCCTCACCAATAGAATAGGTAAAGCCTTTTCTTTACTCGAACAAGAATATGAAAGAGAGCCAACTGCCGAAGAAGTAGCACTTTATCTCGATTTGGATGCCGATGAAGTTGCGGCAACATTAAGCTCATCTGCCCGCCATGTAAGTATGGACCAGCCTTTTGGCGATGGAGATGAAGGCAGTTTAATGGATGTACTCGAAAACCCCAATGCCGATAGTACCGATATGCACCTCAATTTTAAAGTGTCTTTAGCTACCGAAATCGATCGTTCTCTAAGTACACTAACCGACCGCCAAAAAGAAGTCATCAGCTATTTCTTTGGTATCGGTGTAGATCATCCGCTTAGTTTAGAAGATATCGGCGAACGTTTCAACCTCACTCGCGAGCGGGTACGCCAAATAAAAGATAAAGCCATCATCAAACTCCGGTCTACCTCCCGTTGTAAGTTGTTACGCACGTATCTTGGTGCTTAAACTTTATGTACATTTGCCAACTTTTTATAGTGAACGTTAAAATGTTCACTTTTTTTTGTCCGGTATCGTAATGCCGTTCTAAAAAGGTTTAGGGCGTGTCCCCCACAGGAAAGAAGTGGGGGCCGGGCTATCCGCTGCAAGTCCTCCTCCCGAAAGCATTCGGGCCTGCGGGCTTTCCGCTGCTATCCCTCACGCATCCTTTCCAAGCAATAACTTTACGTTTTTAATTCAAACAAATTATGTTCAATTCACTCAGCGAAAAACTCGAATCGGCCTTTAAAAATCTAAAAGGACAAGGAAGAATTAATGAACTCAATATCGCCAATACGGTAAAAGATATTCGTAGAGCATTGGTAGATGCCGATGTGAACTATAAAATTGCCAAAGAATTTACCGATACCATTAAAGAAAAAGCGCTCGGCGAAAAAGTACTTACTGCAGTTAGTCCCGGACAATTAATGGTAAAAATTGTGCAAGACGAACTTACCAAACTCATGGGCGGTAAAGAAAGTGAGTTTAATGTAAACGGCAATCCGGCCATTATTTTGGTGGCAGGTTTACAAGGTAGTGGTAAAACCACCTTCAGTGGTAAATTGGCCAATTACCTTAAAACCAAAAAAGGCAAATCGCCGTTGTTGGTGGCAGCCGATGTGTACCGTCCGGCGGCTATAGATCAATTGGAAATATTGGGTGGTCAAATTGGGGTAGAGGTATACAGCGAAAGAGAAAATAAAGAAGTGGTGAGCATTGTGCAAAATGCATTAAAAGAAGCCAAATCAAAAAATAAAAATGTAATCATCATAGATACTGCCGGTCGCTTAGCGGTTGATGAAGTAATGATGACAGAGGTGGCCAATATTAAATCAGCCATCAATCCACAAGAAATATTGTTCGTTGTAGATAGTATGACGGGGCAAGATGCGGTGAATACTGCTGCTGCATTTAATGAAAGGCTCGATTTTTCGGGTGTGGTATTAACCAAACTCGATGGCGATACAAGAGGTGGTGCGGCTTTATCTATTCAATACACGGTAAACAAGCCCATCAAGTTTGTAAGCAGCGGCGAAAAGATGGAAACACTCGATGTGTTTTATCCCGATCGTATGGCACAACGTATTTTGGGCATGGGAGATATTGTGAGTTTGGTAGAAAAAGCACAAGAACAATTTGATGAAGCTGCTGCTGCGAAATTGGAAAAGAAGATTCGCAAAAATCAATTCGATTTTGAAGACTTTAAAACCCAATTGGCACAGATCAAAAAAATGGGCAACATTAAAGATTTGTTGGGTATGATACCCGGTGTAGGCAAGCAATTGAAAGATGTAGATATTAATGATGATGCTTTTAAAGGCATTGAAGCCATGATCAATTCCATGACATTAGAAGAGCGCCGCAATCCCGATGTTATTAATCCATCTCGTAAAGCACGTATTGCCAAAGGAAGTGGAAAAGATTTAACCGAACTCAACCAGTTTTTAAAACAATTTGAGCAAATGAAAGGCATGATGAAAATGATGAACAAAATGCCAATGGGCCGCATGCCGGGAAGAAAATAAAGAGGTGATTCTTGTCATTTGCAGCAAAGGTTCGTGTCTCCAGTAAAGGTTCGTGTCTCCATGAACCTTTGAACTGCCAAGATTAGTTTCCCCAATATTTTCCTATCTGTTGTTGTCCCCAACAAACAAAACCCCTATTCTTTCTTCCGCCTTTTAATTCTTTACTGAAAATCACTTTACGTTTTAAAATGTTTTATTTTTATTTCATCAATCATAATACGATGAAATCAATAAAAATACCGGCTTTACTTTTTTTGCTTTTCCTTGTATCAACCGTAAAGGCGCAAACGCCACTGTCCAAGGCATTGAGCAAGGGCGACACCTTGACCGCACTGGCACTGATCAAGGCAGGCGAAGACCCCAACCAACTGAGCGACGAATCTTCCCTGCTGATTTCGTATTGCCGGTATACAGAATCCGACACCATGGCTTATTTCCTG
>JBMOEQ010000067.1:0-13585 GCA_049314655.1 Ferruginibacter sp.
CATAAAGAGGTAACTGCGGTTGCCTCTTTTTTTATGTTCAACCTTGTGTAATTTTTTTATACAGGAGAATGGGTTTAACTTCCGCTAAACATTTTTTCATGCAGCAAGCCCGCAAACATCCTCAAGCGCTTCCCTTTTTATTTTTCACAGAAATGTGGGAACGCTTTGGATATTACTTAATGATTGGCATTTTTACCTTGTATTTAAAAGATATTAAATCCGGATTTGCCATGACGGAAAAAGAAAGTGCCGATCTATATGGCACTTTTATTGCCTTAGTATTTCTTACTCCATTTTTAGGTGGTTTATTGGCCGACAGATATTTTGGCTATAGAAAATCAATCATTGTAGGTGGCATTTTAATGGGAATAGGCTATTGTTTGATGGGCTTTCATAATTTACCCATGTTGTACTTGGCCATGACTTTAGTGATATTAGGTAATGGATTATTTAAACCCAATATTTCAACGTTATTAGGCAACTTATATTCTGCACCCGAATATGTAGAGCGCAAAGATGAAGGCTACAACATCTTTTACATGGGTATTAATATTGGTGCATTCATTTGCAATTTTATTGCAGCTATCATGTACATCACTTACGGTTGGGCTTATGCGTTTTTAGCAGCAGGCATTGGTATGTTTATTGGCGTTGTAATTTTTATCAGCGGTACCAAACATTACGCTTCAGCAGATATTCGTAAACCGATGACAGCTGAAGATATGCCCATGACAAAAATTTTATTATTGATTTTAATTCCTGCAATTATAGCGGGTGTAGTTGGTTGGTTTATGTATGGCATTACAAGCCCCGCTAATCCCAATGGAAATATCTTTGGTACCGATAGTACCGATGCTTTTATTTTTGCTTGTATACCGGTTATCTATTTTTATTCTACTTTATATTTTAAAGCAGAGAAATCTGAGAAACGACCTATTGGTGCGCTGTTGGCCATTTTTGCTGCAGTAGTTTTATTTTGGGCCGTGTTTAAACAAAACGGTTCGGCATTAACTACTTGGGCAGATAGGTATACCGACAAAACGTTATCGGGCACAACCGAAAAAGTTTTTTCTTCTTTAATATTAGCCGAAACAGTTACGTATACAAAAGATTCATTGCCCTTATATGATGCACAGTTTCGCAAAACAAAACAAAATGGCGTTGTAGTAAAAACATACGATTATCCGGTATATTTTAAAAATGTTGCGCAAGAAAATTTACCGATAGAGGGCGCCAAAATTTCGCTTTGGGCTACCAATCTTAGTCAATCTATTAATCCGGGTTGGGTAATTTTATTAACGCCTTTAGTTGTTGCCTTTTTTGCATTTCTAAAAAAACGAAAAAAGGAACCCTCTACGCCAACAAAAATTGCATGGGGATTATTCATTAGCGGCCTCTCTGTATTAGTAATGGTAGCCGCCGTTAAAGTAGGTAATAATGGTGCCGAAAAAGCCAGTGTTTGGTGGCTTATTGGAACCTATGGCGTTGTAACCATTGGCGAATTGTTTTTAAGTCCGATGGGCCTATCATTGGTATCGAAATTAAGTCCGGCCCGCATCACTTCCCTCATGATGGGCGGATGGTTATTGGCCATTTCTATCGGCAATAAACTTTCGGGCGTTTTAGCAGGCTTATGGGATGGGTATGAAAATAAAGCCAACTTTTTTTGGGTGAATTTTTTATTATTAATGGGCGCATCAATCGTATTGTTTTCTATGTTACGCTGGCTAAATAATGTGATGAAGGAAAAAGGATTACACTAATGTACATTCACTTTTGAAAAACTATATTGCATGTCATCTCTTTCACTACAAAGCATACAAGATTTTAAAGGAAAATATCCCAAACAGTTGTACCTGTTGTTTTTCACAGAAATGTGGGAACGCTTTACCTTTTATGGCAATAGGGCATTGCTGATTTTATTCATGGTAAATTATTTGCATTTCGATGATGCAAAAGGCAATATTATTTATGGCGTGTATCAATCGCTCATTTACGCCATGCCGGTTTTAGGCGGGATGCTTGCCGATAAATTATTGGGACAACAACGTTCCATCATTTGGGGTGGTATTTTATTGGCTATTGGAAGTTTAGTGATGGCTATTCCTGTAAAAGAATCGTTCTTTATTGGTATGGGTATTTTAATTGTGGGCAATGGCTATTTTAAACCCAATATTTCTACGATTGTTGGCAGTTTGTATAAGGATAACGATCCACGAAAAGATGCAGGATTTTCTTTATTCTACATGGGTATTAATGTAGGCTCTTTATTTGGCGGATTGCTTTGTGGATGGATAGGACAACAATACAATTGGCATGCAGGATTTGGTTTAGCAGGCTTGTTTATGATTTTAGGTTTGGTGGTTTTCATTCGCAATAAGCATATACTAGGACCAATAGGCATAGAACCATCTTTAGAAAAACTAAAAGCCCCTTCAATAGTAGGTATCAGTAAAGAAAAACTTACTTATATATTAAGCATATTGGCTGTACCGGTTTTTATTTTGATTTTAAACTATTACACAATCTACAGTTACATCATCAATCCATTTGGAATTATTGCACTGATTTATGTAGTGTACATTTCGGTTAAACTGGGTAAAGAAGCATTTTTTAAAATTCTGGTGGCCTTAGTCTTAATCATATTCTCTTCTCTATTTTGGGCATTTTATGAACAAGGTGGCGGTTCGTTAAATTTATTTGCAGAACGAAATGTAGATATGCAATTCTTTGGACTACAACTTTCTTCTGCAGCAGTAAACAATTCTATCAACGGTGCCATGATTGTGGCTTTAACACCGGTATTTGTATGGCTTTGGATTTGGTTGGCCAAAAGAAAAACCGAACCCAGTGCTGCCGTTAAATTTTCATTGGGTTTAATGCAATTGGGTTTAGGCTTTTACATTTTTGTTATCGGAGCAAACTTTGCTGTAGATGGAAAAGTGAGTTTATTGATTTTTACTTTGGGGTATTTATTTATGTCTACCGGCGAATTGTGCCTATCACCCATTGGCCTTTCTGCTATCACTACATTATCGCCGCCAAAGATGGTAGGCCTAATGATGGGCATGTGGTTTTTAGCCAGTTCGTATGGACAATATTTAGCAGGATTAATTGGCTCGCTCATGGCTATTCCGGATGCATCGGTAACCGGAAAAGTTATGGATGCCGCTGCATCGCTGCAAGTGTATTCAGGTGTGTTTAGTAAAATAGCATGGGTTTCTTTTGGATGCGGAATTGTGTTGTTGCTGATGGCGCCGTGGTTGAGGAAAATGATGAAAAATAGTTGAGGAGTTTAGGAGTTGAGGGTTTAGATAGAAGCCATAAACTTTATAAACCTTATCAACTTTATAAACTCCACTAAAGAGTTGAACGATGGATGAACAGTAGTTTAACGATGGTTTAGGAGTTTAGAAGTTTAGAGTTTAGATAGACACCATAAACTTTATAAACCTTATAAACTTTATAAACTCCACTAAAGAGTTGAACGATGGATGAACAGTAGTTTAACGATGGTTTAGGAGTTTAGAAGTTTAGAGTTTAGATAGACACCATAAACTTTATAAACCTTATAAACTTTACATACCCTATAAACTCCCCTCCTTTAGTGCTATACAAAATCAAAATACTTCCCCTCACGATTCAAGATGCGCCTATCATCGGCATTCAACCATTTTTTAAGTACGGTAGCATATACATCTTTAAAATCTACAGCATGTTTTAAATCGCCGTCGTTTAAATCTGATAAATTAGGCATTGCATTTAATATGCCTTTTTGTTTCAATCCACCGCCAATAAAAAACATATTATTGGCAGTACCATGATCGGTTCCATTACTGGCATTTTGTTTTACCCTTCTTCCAAATTCACTGAATGTCATAATCAATACGTCATCAAAACGTTGATTCTTTTTTAAATCGGTAGTAAAAGCCTGCAATGCATCATTCAATTCCGTAAACAATCTTTTTTGTTGCCCATCTTGATTTACATGGGTATCAAAACTGCCCAAAGAAACATAATAAACCTTGGTATTGATATCCGATTGAATTAATGTAGAAATCGTTTTTAAATCGTTGCCCAAATTGGTTGCAGGATATTTTCCGGTAGATGGCTTAACCTTACTTTGTTTAAAAATATACTCGGCACTATTTAATGTACCGCTCATGGTTTTATAGAGATAATCTACCACCGGTTCGGTTTGTTGATGGGTTTTTGCAACTTCAAAAAAATAACTGTCGTTACTGGTATTAAATAATTTGCCGGGATCTTTAAAAGCCAATCCGGTGTTTTGTTCGCCCTTCAATGCCAAACTTAAAATATCGTCTATTTCCAAAGCTTGTGTAGGTTTGTCGCAACCGTTACATTGTGCATCCAAATACCTGCCTATCCATCCGGTATTTATATAATCGTTGCTATTGCTTGCACTATGCCAAATATCCATGCTTCTAAAATGCGATCTATCCGGATTAGGGTAGCCCACATTATTCATAATCGCCAATTGTCCTTCATCATACAAAGATTTTAACCCGGTTAAAGCTGGATTCAAACCAACTTCATCGGTGAGTATTAATGCATCCGATTTTTTGATGCCCAATCGGGGTCTGTTGGCATAGTATATATCATTGCGAATGGGAATAACCGTATTGAGTCCATCGTTACCACCACTCAACTGTACCACCACTACTACTTTGTTGCCTGGAGGAACCATCTTGGGTTGTTCCATTGCTTTTAAAAATCGAGGCAAAAACAATGATGCGGATGCCAGCGAACCCATCTGAATAAATTGTCGGCGTTTGATATGCATATACAAAAATTAAATGGCGTTTACAATGTTTTAAGTAAGTTGATATTCGGGTGTACTCATGAATTGAATAATAGCCGATTGAATATATTTTTCTCTGCTGCTATTGTCTACATATTTTTTTATAACGGTATCGCTTACCCTATTAGGTGTTTGCAACAACAAAGCGGCAATACTTTGTAGCAACTGTTCTCTTGGCACGTTTGCAAACAATTTAAAAACAATTGTCCAATCTATATTAGCTGTTCCAAACCTGTTGGTAAAAGCTTTCTTTTGGGCTTGTCGTTTTTTATCTTCCATCATCATGCCCATTTGTACATCATCATCGCTTTTGGTAGCAATAGAAATGGGCTCTCCTGCTGTAAGCATTTGAGGTAATCGCAGGCGAAGGAGTAGTGTACTGCTGTCTATCCAATTTTTTCCGCCCGGCCAACCGGCTACATTGGGTGGAAAAAATAAAATTTGTCCAAGCGCACGTTGAAATATTAAAGCCGTTGGCGGATTAGAAAGTGTCATCGGCAAAATTCTTCTAATGCCTACCCACAATTCTATAGGCGATTTAATATGAGTGCCGATATTTTTTTCCTCGTAAAACCAAGGAGCGGTAAAAATTGCGGTGAGTGTTTTTTTAATATCATATTTGCTATCATAAAATACTTTAGCAATAGCACCGATATGATTTTCATTAGGAACATCATGCACAAAAAAGCGGTATAATTTTCTTGCAATAAAAACAGCGGTTTGAGGTTGTTCTAATAACAAATCAATAATATCATCGCCATCAAAATTACCGGTTTTGCCGAGCACTGTTTTCTCGCCATCGTCGTGAACATTTTCTCTAAACTCAAATTCGCCTTGTAAAGTAAAACCCCATCCGGTAAATGCTCTTGCCGCTTCTTTGATATCTGCTTCGCGATAATTACCTCTACCCATTGTAAATAATTCCATCACTTCACGCGCAAAATTTTCATTGGGTTGACGTTTTCTGTTTTGTTGATTATTTAAGAAAGACAACATGGCCGGTGATTTACTTACTGCCCTTAATAAATCACCAAAATTTCCTAAGGCATTGGCTCTAATAATATCAATCAATTCTTGCTGAAAATAAATGTTCACTACCCTGCATGCAAAATGTCCGTGCCAAAATAAACTTAACTTTTCTAAGAGCTGCGCTTCGCTATTTACCATTTGTTCTATCCAAAGTAAATTCAGTGATTTTAAATCTTCTTGAGATTTATCGCGAATGGCTTTCTTTTGCTCTTTGCTTAATTTTTCTAAATCAACAATATCTTTAATACCCTTCAATAAGCCATCGGCTAAAGAAAGGGTTACTTCCATTTTTTCGGGCACTTTTGAAGATCCTTTCAACAATAATTGCCACAGCTCTTTTTGAGGCATCGTTTCCAATTCGGTCGAAAATTCTGCCATTGGCCCAAAGCCTGCTCGCGATAATAAATGTTGATTTTTGGTGCGATTAGAAACAGCCATATAGTACTTATTTAAAAGAAATGAAGCAACTTGAACCTTATAAAATACAATAGAAATTAGAAGCTTATCTAAAGTAGCATATTAATAGACCATTAAACAAATCGTAAGTTTAAACTTATCTTAAATATTTTAGCTTTTAAAGAAATTCATTTTACAGTTGAAAGTGCTAAATTGAAGCGTAAATTAAACGATATGCACGCCAATTATATTAAATATGCTGCGCCTTTGAGCATTTATGTTTTTGCTTTATTAGGATTTGTTTATGAAGGATGGCTGCCTTGGTCGGCAATGATATTTGCTTGGGTTTTCATTCCATTAACAGAATTGTTGTTAAAGCCCGATGAACGAAATATGAATGAAGCAGAAGAGGCATTAGCCAAGAAAGATGTGGTGTACGATTTTCTGTTGTATTTTTTTGTGCTGATGCAATTTGTAGCGTTGTATTTTTTCTTTACCAGTTTACAAAACTTTCAGGGCAGTACATGGGATTTAATAGGACGTATTTTAAGTATGGGTTTACTTTGCGGCACATTTGGAATCAATATTGGGCACGAGCTTGGTCATAGAAATAATAAAGGCGAGCAATGGTTGGCAAAAGCATCGCTGATGACCTCTTTATACATGCATTTTTTCATTGAACACAATAAAGGGCATCATAAAAATGTATCTACACCCGAAGATCCCAGCAGTGCCCGTTATAACGAACCGGTTTATACTTTCTTCTTTCGTACTATAATTTTCTCGTATATATCGGCATGGAAAATTGCCAATGAAGATGTTCAAAAAGCAAACAAATCTGTATTCAGTATTCACAACGAAATGATTCAAGTGCATTTGATACAAGCAGCATTTATCGCAACCATTTACCTCGTTTTTGGCCCTACAATTTTGATGTATTTTTTATGTGCAGCAGCAATAGGAATATTATTATTAGAAACGGTAAACTATATTGAGCATTATGGTTTAGTTCGAAAATCTACTGCACCCGGAAAATACGAAAGAGCATTGCCGCATCACAGTTGGAACAGCAGTCATATTTTAGGTAGATTAATGTTGTTTGAACTGAGCAGGCATAGCGATCATCATTATTTAGCCAGCAGAAAATATCAAATTTTAAGGCACCACGAAACGGCGCCGCAATTGCCCACTGGTTATCCGGGAAGTATTATTTTAGCATTGTTTCCTCCCGCTTGGTTTTATGTGATGAATAAAAAAATTAAAGCAATTGAAGCTAATACTGCTCCCCAATAGTTAACAGCAATTGTTCAACCTTTCTTCGTACGGAAGTTACGGTTCCATTAAAATGGTTGTTTAAAATAGAGAAGAGAAGTACTTTTCCTTTGGCTGTTATCATGATGCCACTTAAGGTAAATACATTACTCATGCTGCCGGTTTTAGCAAAAACTTGTACGGTTGGGTGTATAAAATAATCTTTCAAACTGCCTTTTCCACCGGAGGGTAAAATCCTTTTTATGCGTTCTATACCAAACTGTTGAATACTCTCTTGCAGCAGTGCTACAAAATTTTGCGCACTGCTTAAATTGTATCTGCTTAATCCACTGCCATCAACCCACCTAGGTGCTTGTGGTAAAAACTTAAAATCCTTTTTGAGTAAGGTATCAATAATATTGTCGTCGCTAAGGAACCCTAATTTTTTTTCAGATGTCATGAGTAATAATTGCTCTGCCAAAAAATTATCGCTTTTATACATCATGGGTATTAAAACCGAATCGAGTGCGTGCGAATAAATTGTTTGTGCACCAGTAGGCATTTGTTGCACACTAGCATACTTGATATTTTTACTCCATGCATATTTCAGTGTAGTGAGTTCACCGGTTTTGATATTGGTAAGGGGTATGGTTGCCGATGTAAAAGGCTTATCTGCCGGCAGTATTGAAATGAAATTTAGGGCTTGGTCTCTTTGCAGTTTAAAATTACCGTTATTCCAATCGCCACCATGTAAAAAAACAGCATTGCTGTGCTCGGGGAGATAAGTAAAATGATGATCTGAAAAACTAATTTTTATACAATTGCCATACACCGGAATTTCACTCCGTTCTACCATAAAGGGTTCGTTATAATCATCCCAACTCCATCCTTTTCCTAAGGGTAAAAAATGGTGCGTATTATTCACTAACTCAATAGGCTTATTGGTAGATTGAATAAAATCTAAAACCGGATGGTTATTATAAAGCGGATGCAGTAAAGTAGGGTCGCCTGTGCCGGCAATTAATATACTGCTGTCGTTTTCGATAAAATGTATGCCGGCTAAACTATCTTTTAAATATTGCAGGGATGCAAACATGGTGTACAGTTTCATATTGCTTGCCGGAACAAAATTTTGCGTAGCCTGGTGTTGATACCAATATTTACCGGTAGCCGGTTCGTAAATACAGATGCCGGTTTGCCCCGTTTGAATTAAACTGTCTTGTACAAAACGGTTATTAACGATTTTTTTCAACTGCCGGGTAGAGCTACATGCACACAATAAAATCGTAATAAAAGCACCACCCAATATCAATCTGTTGAAGATTGAGAAAAATAGGCCATTTAATATAGAAAAGGACTTCTTCATGTCGGTTTAAAGTTATAATTTTCAGTTGTAATCACCTCGAATAATGTATTCTGCCAAACGGTTGCTCGTACTTTCTAAATTGTTTATTCCCATTTTTATGATGGGGCTAACGGTTATGTTTGGCGTTATAGGCTATGTAACCATTGAAAATTTTAGCTTTTTTGATGCCTTGTACATGACCATGATAACCATTACTACAGTTGGTTTTGGCGAAGTGCATCCCCTATCTGAAAGTGGAAGAATTTTTACGTTAATCCTCATTTTTGTTAACCTCAGCTTATTCACGTATTTCATTACATTACTCAGTAAATATGTGATGGATGGGGCATTTGCAAAAAACTATAAATTGATGAAGATGGAAAACAGTATCGAAAAACTAAAAAATCATGTTATTATTTGCGGCTTTGGAAGAAATGGAAAAGAAAGCGCACAAGTACTTTATAGAAATAAAATTCCGTTTGTAGTATTAGAACATAAAAATGATTTAGAAGAAATAGGGCATTTGCATATTCAACATTTTGTAAAAGCAGATGCCACTAAAGATGAAGTGTTGCTTGAAGCTGGTATTAAACATGCAAGGGCTTTAATTACCACATTGCCTTTAGATGCAGATAATTTATTTGTGGTGCTTACGGCTAAACAATTAAATCCTTCAATTAAAGTGATCAGCCGAGCATCGCAAGATTCTTCGGTAAAAAAATTAAAAATTGCCGGCGCCGATAATGTTATCATGCCCGATAAAATTGGTGGAGCTCAAATGGCCAGTATGGTAATGTTGCCCGATGTGGCCGAACTTATAGCGTTACTTAGCACAAGCAGCAATAAATCTTTACGCATTGAAGAACTGCATGCGCACAACAATATCACATTAAAAGAATTGGATCTTTGGAATAAAACCAACTGTACATTATTAGGCATCAAAAACGCCATGAACGAATATGCCATCAATCCTGCATCTACCTATTTACTAAAAAAGGGAGAACGACTTATTGTTATGGGCAGCGACGAACAAATTGAAAAAGCAAAAGAAATAATATAAAGTTTATGCCCGTTCTTGTGCCCGCAACCAACGCTCGGGAATATCATTTTTTGCAGCAATCATATAATCATTGTAACTGCAAGGAATAAACTGTTGATCGGGCAATTGCATCCACCATCTTCCGGTTTTTCTACTTTGCAAAAACAAGGTTTCTACTTCGGCAAATGCAGTTGAAAATTCATTAAACTGCGATCGATCCGATAATGCAGCTTCCTGCTTACTTCTACTTTTGCCATCAATAAAATACCAAAGCATTTGAGCAATTTGTTTGGCGGTAAGTTCATTTACATCTGCTTGTGGATGGTAACCATATATACCAAAACTGCTGAGTTTGGTACTTAAGCCACTAAAGCGTGTAAGCATACAAGCATCTTCTCCGGTAAAACCATTAGGACTGCATTCGCTTGCCGGTGCATCGCTATATTTTATGGCAGAAATATCAAAACTCACCATATCAGAATTTCTAAATGCAGGCTCCACTTCATCAATATTTTCTCTTACCATACCTACTCTAAAACAATCGAAACGCAGTTTATCCATGGTTTCTAGCATACGGGGATGCACCAAATAACTTTGAAACCCGATATGGTTATAATGCTTAACATGATTAGGTTCGCCGGTAAGTAAATCCAATAAAAAGTTTTCGCTGCGTATACTGCTTTCTCCCCTTAAATCAATGGTTGCATCTACACATGTAGCTTCAATAATTTTTCCTAAATGACGATAGGCAAAATATTGCGCCAAGGTTAAATCGTGCGATCCGCCCAAAATAACCACGCAACATTTTTTGCGCAGCAACTCGGCTAATACTGTTCTTATTGCCGCATAACTATCGGTTAAAGAAACCCCCGATTTAATATTGCCGATATCTGCAATAACTACATCTTGGTGCCAATAATGCAATTGGTATAATTGACGGCGTATGGTATCCGGCGCATCATTTCGGGCATCGTATCTTCCACTCCCCCTCGATTCGCCAATGCCTACAAAAACAATATCTACACCCGTTAAATCCGGGAATTCTCCTTCATTCACCAATATATGCCGGCCTAACTGACCATCATTGTAGCTGTTATCTTCATTGATACCCAATACATTTAATGGATCGAGAAAATCATGCAAATCTTCCATACATCAATCAATTTGCCGCAAACATAAGCAAATATGCTGCCTTGAAGAAACGATACAACAGATTTTTAAACAATACTCAAGCCTACTGCTTAACAACATTTCCTTATTTTTGTACTATGGAACAATTGGTACAACAGATAGAAAAATATAAAGCAGAAATTGCCGGTTTTGTAGCACGTAAAGCAGATGAAGCTGAAGCATTTCGTATAAAATATTTAGGCAGCAAAGGTTTGGTGAAAGAAGTAATGGGTGAAATGAAAAATGTTGCAGCCGAACATAAGCGCAGTTTTGGACAAGTACTCAACGAGTTTAAAATATTTGCAGAAACACATTACGAAACATTAAAAGCAGCAACTGCCGATTCAAATGAAACAACTGCTGATGGTGGTATTGATTTAACGCTACCTGCCGATCCATTACCGTTAGGAAGCAGACACCCGATTAGTTTAGTACGCAATAAAATCATTTCCATTTTTCAACGATTGGGTTTTGCAGTTGCCGAAGGACCCGAAATTGAAAACGATTGGCATAATTTCACTGCACTCAATATGCCCGAAAATCATACGGCACGTGATATGCAGGATACGTTTTATATCAATCAAACTGCCGAAGGACATGCCGATTGGTTATTGCGTACCCATACTTCCAGTGTACAAGTACGTGAAATGGAAAAAGGACATTTACCTATTCGAATTATTTGTCCGGGTAGAGTATACCGCAACGAAACCATCAGTGCCCGAGCACATTGCTTTTTTCATCAAGTAGAAGGATTATACATTGCCGAAAATGTTTCCTTTGCCGATTTAAAACAAACGCTTTATTTCTTTGTACAAGAGATGTTTGGCAAAGATGTAAAAGTGCGTTTTAGGCCCAGCTATTTCCCTTTCACCGAACCCAGTGCCGAAATGGACATCAGTTGTTTGATTTGTGGTGGAACCGGTTGTAATGTTTGTAAACATACTGGATGGGTTGAAATTTTAGGTTGCGGTATGGTGCATCCCAACGTATTAGATAATTGTGGTATAGATAGCAACAAATACAGTGGTTTTGCCTTTGGAATGGGCATTGAAAGAATCACCATGTTGAAATATCAAATCAAAGACTTAAGATTATTCAGCGAAAACGATCTCCGATTTTTAAAGCAATTTACCAGTGCTGTTTAGGATGTTTAAATTATTAGTACTTTCAGCGTCCTAATATTAAACTCCATAACAAAACTAACATGAAAAAATCAGTACAGTTTTTCTGTATGCTGTTTAGTGCCTTGTCGCTATCAGTAAGTATGCAAGCACAAAATGTAGGTATCGGAACAGCCACTCCAAACACCAGTGCAATTTTAGATGTAAAGAGTACCAACAAAGGGATACTCATTCCTCAAGTAAGTTTAACTAGTCTAACCGATGTAGCCACCATTCCAACTCCTGCAACCGGGTTATTGGTGTACAATACCAATGCAGGCTTATCAGGTGGTGTTGGGTTTTACTATAATGGCGGAACTACAGGTGCTGCCAATTGGTTGAAATTTCAAACCGGCGCAGGTTCGGGTTGGGCACTTACCGGTAATACAGGTACCGATAGTACTTTAAATTTCATAGGAACCACCAATGTTAAACCACTTGTTTTTAGAGTAAATAACGGTTACGCAGGTATGATTGGAAGTCAGGGTACAGTTGCATTAGGCCGCGGCGCTAACGGTTTAAATAAATATTCTAGTCCCTCTTTAATTGCCATTGGCGATAGCGCATTGTACAATGCAAACGACAGCTCCGAAATTGCTATTGGCGATCATGCTTTATTTAGTAATGGATTATCCGGAGAAAATATTTCCATCGGTAATTTTAGCATGTATACAAACACCACAGGTTTTGGAAATATTTCTATGGGTTCATTATCCAATGCATTCAGCGATACCGCCTATTTTAATACTACAATTGGTTATGGTGCTTTTGAATATGGTTTAAACAGTTTCAATACTGCCGTTGGTGCTTTTGCTTTAAACTTAGATAGTATAGGCATCCAAAACACCGCTATTGGGTATAGTGCAATGGAAAATAATTATACCGGAACTCAAAATACAGCAGTAGGACATTTAGCATTATACTCAAATGTCAATGGTTTTGATAACAACGCTGTAGGTATGTATGCTTTAGTGAGTAATACCAATGGGATATTTAACAACGCTGTTGGTTTTCAAGCGATGTTTACCAATACTACCGGAACAAGAAACAATGCATTTGGTAACAACGCATTGCTGAATAACTCTACTGGTAGTTACAATTCGGCATTTGGTAGAACAGCACTTACAGCAAACGTTTCCGGTAATTCTAACGTAGCAATAGGTAATAAGGCTTTATCCATCAATCAAACCGGAAGCGGAAATACAGCTGTTGGCGACTCTTCCTTTGCAGGCGCTACGTCTACCGCTTTTAGCAATTCAACTGCAATTGGTTACCAAGCAAATGTTACGGCAAGCAATCAAGTGCGTATTGGCAATAATGCAGTTACCAGCATCGGTGGCTTTGCAGGATGGACTAATGTAAGTGATGGTCGT
>JBMOEQ010000068.1:0-13199 GCA_049314655.1 Ferruginibacter sp.
AATTTCGATAGCAATAGAGTAATTTAAATAGATTTTTATACGCCACCAGCGGGAATGCAACTCAACTGCATTCCCGCTTTTTGCTTGTACGCCGGCGCAAACCCTTACCCATAGCCTCACCGGGGTACCGCGTCAATCGGGCGTAGATACCGGTCCATAAATCTTTATTCAACCTTTTCCGGCATTTATGGAATCTAGCTTATTTTTGAATCCTAGGTATAGCACCTATTACTTTGCAAACCAACAGATACACACATATCGACGATAACCAACTGCTGGAAAATTTCTATGCCGATCGTAACAATGAATGGCTGGGCATTCTCCTGCAACGCTATACCTTACTGTTGTTTGGGGTATGCATGAAATACATGAAGCAAGAAGATGAAGCGAAAGATTGTGTGCAACAAGTTTTTCTAAAAGCCATTACCGAACTATCGAAATACAAAGTAGATTATTTTAAGAGCTGGATTTATATGGTGGCCAAAAACCATTGCTTAATGAAATTGCGGGATAAAAATAAACAATGGACCGAAATCAGCGATCAACATTTAAGTACACCCGATGAACCCAATGCACAACAGCAAGCCATTGAAAAAGAACAGCACTTAAACAAGATGGAAATGGCGCTTCAACAATTGAATAAAGAGCAGCAACATTGCATAACTTTGTTTTACTTAGAAAAACGCAGTTATCAAGAAATTGCCGAAACAACGGGCTATACTTTATTACAAGTAAAAAGCTATATCCAGAATGGAAAAAGAAATTTAAGAATCTATCTGGAGCAACAACATGAACAATGATTTAAAAAACATATTATCTAATAGCAACAAAGACATCGACAATCAACAGTTGATGGATTACTTGAGCAATCAATTGTCGAAAGATGCCCAACATGAAGTGGAGCAGCAAATGAGCGACGACCCCTTCTTTAATGATGCTATTGAAGGCTTACAATCGGTGAAACCCAATACCGATGTTAATCAATACGTTCAACAATTAAATATTGATCTTCAAAAGCAAATTGCAAAAAATAAAAACCGAAGGTTAAAACGCCGTTGGAAAGATCAACCTTGGACCTATGTTGTTATTGCAGTAATATTAATGCTTGCCGTTGTTAGTTATTACATTTTGAAACGCTTAATGTAATTGAGTTTTAATTAAGCTTGCATAGGCACATGTATAGCTACCAATGTTCCTTTCCCTGGTGCCGAATCAAAATCTACTGTTCCTTTTAAATATTCAATACGGGTTCTGATATTTTTTAAGCCAAACCGCTTTGTGCATCGGTTGCGGATAATGCAAAGCCAACCCCATTATCTTCAATGGTTGCTGCAATACCTTCATTGTCTTTAATCAAAGCAATATCCAATGTGTTGGCTTTTGCGTGCTTAATTACATTGTTTACACATTCTTGTATCACTCGGTACAGTACCGTTTCTACATTGGCATCTAAGCGTTCATTTAAACCCTCGGTATATAAATTCACCTTCAGCATTTTACTATCTATCTTATCAATGAACTCTTTTACCGCACTAGATAAACCACTTTTCAACAAGGCATTGGGCATCATATTATGACTCACTGCACGTACTTCCTTACAGCTTTCATCTACCAATGCAATGATGCGGTCAAAAGCTTGGGCTTCATGATCATCAACAAATTTCATCCTGCTTTGAAAACCCGAAAGATTCATTTTAGCAGCACTCATCATTTGTCCAATTCCATCGTGCAAATCTCCCGCAATACGTTTGCGCTCATTTTCTTCTGCTTCAATAATGGCTTTAGTAGCAAAATCTTGTTGCTTAATAATTTCAAATTGAAGGCGTTTTTCTTGTCGCAATTGATTTCTTCTATGATACGAAAAACCCAAAAGTGTAGATAATATTAATAATCCGGCAATACCAGCAATCCAATAATTTCTTTTGCTGATAGAAAATTGTTGTTGCTGAATCAACCGTTCCTTTTTCTCGGTTTCAAACTTCAATTGCAGTTCGCTGATTTGTCGGGATATTTTTTCATTGAGTAAACTATCCTTTATGTCATCGTATTTCAATTGATAAAAATAGGCATGTTTAAAGTCGCCTACCGCCGAATCGTAACTAGAGCGATGTTTATAAATTTCTCCCAATGTATATTTATCGCTGTACAATAAAGCCGTAGCTTCTGCTTGTAAAAACCAAGATTTGGCTTCGGGATAATTTTTTAAATACGTGTAAGCAAAACCAATATTTTGTTGAATTAATGCAACACCCGAATTAGTTTTTAATGCAGCTGCAATTTCAAGTGCTTTTTTCAAATATGGAATTGCGCCGGCAAAATCATGCTTGCGTAAATAAACCGCACCTAAATTATTATTCACTGCTTGTATCCCTCTTTTAAATTGTATTTTTTCAAATACACTATCGGCTTCTATCCAAAGTTCAATGCCTTTATCGTATTTTAAATCGGTTACATATACATTACCCAAATTAACCAATGCTTTACCCAATGTCATTTGATCGTTGATTTGGCGGCACAGTACAATGCTTTTCTCTAAATACAATTTGGCGTCCTTCAAGTTTCGCGATTCCATTAAAAACTTTCCAAAATTATTATAACTGCTTGCCAAAGAAGGTTGATCATTGAGCGATTCACTAATTTTTAATCCATCCATGAAATACTGCATGGCATCTTCTTTTCGGCCTAATTCAGATAAAGTAAACCCGATATTATTTAAGCAAGCAGCCAATTCATTTTGTGCTTTTATTTTCCTGAAAACTTGTTCGGCCTTTTCGAACAATATCAAGGAAGAATCTTTTTTACCCCACTGGTTCATTACTCTTCCTAGCAACATAGTATGTATGCCTAGTTGCAATTTTGAACCCGATTTTAAACTCAACGATAAAGCTGTATTGGCATGCACATACGCCAATTGAAATTGATTTAATCCACTGTAATACTGACTGAGCAATGCATTCGATTTGGCTGCAATAGAATCTACCGGTGCGTCTTTAATGGCTGCTTGAGCCAACTTAATATATTGTATAAATTGAACCGAATCTGCAATAGACAATTCGGCGAGTTTATTGTACACATTGGCTTTTTCAGAAGGTACAGTGATTGTATTAAGTGATTCTTTTAAAGTTTGTAACGCTTGATTGGATTGGGCAAGCAAACCACCTATAGCAAAACAAAAAAATACGGATAAAATGAAGCGGATTACTTTCACTGTATTAAGTTGGCGTTAATAATAAAGGAAAGTTACAAAACTAGTTTGCAAGCAAGATACCCATTGAACGGTATTTTAAACAACTATTGGTTATAATGAAAAAAGCATCACAATTGCTTGTAATGCTTTTTATAAAATATAGATGCTGTATTTATTCTTTAATGATTCGAATTACATTCGATTTAAGTCCATCATAATAGCCAGTTATTTGATAATTACCCGATGCAAGATGGCCACAATTGATTGCTACCGTATTACTTCCGGCAACAAGAGTTATTTTTTGTGTGTATACTTGTTTGCCTAAAGCGTCGGTAACAACTATTTGCATTGCAGTAGATTTTGCTGCAGTAATCATCAATGTTGTTTGTTGTTGAAAAACAGAAGGCAATGCTGCGGTAAGTTGTACCCCGGTTTCTTTATTTAATACTGTAACAATTATAGAGTAAGTAATTCTTCCTCTATCATCAGTCATTTTGATGCGGTAGTAATTAATACCACTCCATAAATTTTGATCAAGATAACTGTATTGTACTTGACCATTTATAACTGGTAATTGTGCAATAGATTCAAAATTTCTTCCGGTATTACTTTTTAAAATTTCAAATGCAACAACATTGTCTACTGAAGATGCATTCCATTTCAGCAATGCAGTATTGTTTTGTTTGATTGCTTTAAAATCAATTGTATTATTAAATGCGGTGATGGCGGTTAAATTTCCTATTGCTAATGGCGTTAAAAGATTTGCGGCTAAAGTACTTGCCAAAACAAGCGAACTTACTGCATAAGGATTGGTTCCTACAGGCACAACACCACCTGGTGCAGATATTATGGTCCAGTTTACACCATCATGTAAACCCACTTCATCATTGGCGGTATAACTAAATCCGGAGTTGCCATCTCCCAAGCCTACGCCTAAATCGCTATAGCCAAAACCAATCAATAAATCCGAAGGCGGTGTTGCAAGTGGTTTAATGCGCCAAGTTCTATTTACGGCAATAGATGGAAATTGAACGGTAGGATTTAGTCCAACATCTACTTTAGCACCCAAATCTATACTTCCCGAAATGAAATTAACCGAAAGTGGGTTAAATGTAGTTGTACTTGCACCAATAGGCAATCCTATTAAAGTAGTACCAACATTTTTTTGAATGAATAATCCATTTCCATTGGTTACAACATGCGCTAAAAAATTAGTTGTACCCAACTGTACCGGAAATAAATTAGTAAGGTTGAAATTATTTAGAAAAATATAGCCTTTATAAAAAACCAATGAATCGGGCAATTGAACCGCAGTTACTAAGTTTACACCCGATAAAGGTGCACTATTATTAACCACAGTTTTAATTTTATTAGAATAGGTACCCGTGATACTTAAATTTTGTGTGGTAGAGCCATTGAATTCAATAGCACAATTGGGTGCAAAAACGGGTTGAGTATTGGTTACCGTTCCGCCAATAAAAAGATTACCGGCTACTTTCAAAATACATGAAGCATCCGGAGATCCATTACTAGGCGTACGGTTACTGAAATTAAATGTGCCGCCATTTTGGATAAATTTTCCGGAAATTTTTATAGTATCAGCAACAAAAGAAACTTCACCTCCACCATTCGTGCCATTACCAATAATAGTACCTCCATTTTGAATTAAGCTATCAATTCTACCTGCATAAGCACTACTTCCGGTTGGTCCGCCTAATTCAATTGTACCATTATTGACAATCAAATTTTTAACCAAATAATTTAATGGATTAGTAGTTAAACGTACTGTACCGGTATTGGTATTATTAATAATCAACGAATCCCAAGTATAAGAAGCCGATGGTAAAATATTTGCCGGTGCACCTGAAATGGCTTGTGCTGCGCAATTCCAATCAATGACACCATTATAAATTGCCGAACTATTGAAACTTGTAATAGAATTTATTACACCTTCTACTTTGATGGTAGAGCCATCCGAATAAGTTGCATTGGGCACAGCACCACCATCTCTTGTAACATTTAAAGTAGCGCCATTTTCAAAAACTAAATTATTGGTATTACCATTTGTAATAACTGCTGATTTACCGGAGAGAATAATTTTACCCCGTACTTTAGTTGTAGCAATTACTGTAAAAAAACTTGCCGGTTCAAAACCTGTCCTAAAAGAATTACCTATACCTGTACCTTGTAAATCTAAAATGCCATCAATATTTATGAAATTGGCTAACAGATTAGAGCCGCCCACAACAAATAAATTAGTAGTTGATGCGCCAATATTTAATCTACTTCCGGCATTAATTTCAAAATTTTTGTAGAGATAAAGATAAGTAGGACTGGCAGAGGACAAATTAACCGTAACATTGTTTATTAAACGCAATGCATTAAATGACCAAGAAGATGTAAATGCAGCTACATCGGTTATAGTAATTGAAGCAACAAGTGAACCATCAAACACAATGGTATCGTTAACATTGTTTGGAACACCATTAGTCCAGTTTCCTGCACTCGACCAACTTCCTCCGGTTGAAGGCCCAGTCCAAGTTTTAATAGTTGCAAATGCAGCAACATTTAAACTAATAAAAAAGAGAAAAACAATAAGCTTACGCATAATATGGATTTAATTAATAAATGCGGAATACTTAGGAAATAGAATTTTTAAAGCGGGGCAAAGATAGCGTTGTTATTGACTTTTGCTCAATAATAAGTTTAAAAAATTATAGAATCATTCAACAATATTTCAACAATAGTAAATTTGCCTTTGTGGGTTCTTAATTATTTTTGTGTAGTTTCAATATCAAATTTGAGTATTTTATTGATTTTCAAAAATTTATGAGCAATATTTATCAAAATCATACCTACTTAAAACATAATCCGCATTGGCATGAAACCGATGCTGCTTTTAAAACGGATTACATTCAAGCTTTCATTGAAAAACATATTTCTTCCATTGAAATAGTTGGAGAAGTGGGTTGTGGCAGTGGAGAAATATTAGTAGAATTGTCTAAACGTATTTCAACTTTAAAGACAATTAGCGGTTACGATATTGCACCGGATGCCATTCGTATCGCCGAAAAAAAATCAACCGAAAAAATTCATTTCTTTTTAGAAGATATCACGGAAGAGAATCATCCGGCACATTTCGATGTACTATTGGTCATTGATGTGTTGGAGCACCTTGAAAACTATTTTCAATTTCTAGCAGCAATCAAAAGCAAATCTACTTATACAATTTTTCATATTCCATTGGATATGAGTGTGAGAACATTATTTAAAGAGCAAATGCTTATTGAGGCGAAGGAACGCATTGGTCATATCCATCTTTTCACTGAAGACTTTATTAAAAGTGTTCTTCTTGATCATGGATATACGATTATAGATAGCTGTTATACGCCTCCAAGACTTGAACAAATTTCTTTTAAAGAACGTTGTATTCAATTCTTCGGCAAATTACTGTTTGGTATACATCAAAAATTTTGCACCAAATTTATGGGTGGATATTCTATTATGATATTGGCAAAAAATCGAACTGTTTAAGCCATTAAACTTGTTTTGCTTCCCATTCGTTTCGAAGAATAGCATACACCAATAAATCATGGAAATCGCCTTCCTCTCGATGGAATTTTCTGCGCATTTTCCCTTCCAATTGCATGCCCAATTTTTCTAGAATTCTACAACTTGAAGCATTATCTACAACAGCTTCAGCGGCAATACGCTCGGCATTTAAGTAGGAGAAGCCAACATCTACCAATGCTTTTGCGGCTTCACTGGCATAGCCTTTTTGTTGATGGTTTGGACTAATGATATAGTACAACTCATATTCTTTCAAAGCAGCTGATTTAAAATCTAGTCCACAAAACCCAACAAATACATCCTCTGCATAAATCAAAAACGGACCTAAGCTATAATTCATACTACTGTACCAATTGATGATTTGGCGTACACGTTCTTTACTATCTTCTAGTGTAGGGGTAAAGACATGATACGTAAATTTCAATAATTCCTTATTGTTCCATAAAGTAAACAAATTCGGAAAATCATCTATTTGTAATTTTCTTAACTCTAATCGATCAGTTGATATAAATTTTTTCATGGGCAAATCAATCAATATTTGATTCAGATGTTGAAATTATGAATTCTTATATAAAAAAAAGCTGTCTCAAATTTTCGAGACAGCTTTTTTTATAAATGAATTGTGAAATTAGTTGGTTTTGCCTGAGAATACAACATTATCTACACTAAACGTACCTCCTGTTCCTTCGGCATTTATACCATAGAAACGGAATGTAACAGGACCACTAATATTTAAAAATGGTGCACTTCCTAAAGTTAATTTACATCCAGGTGATGCAGCAGTGTTGGCATCAGTTGTTTGAAACTTATTGGTGGCAACCACAGATAAGGTTGTACTACCTGCAGGCACTGAAGCTGCAAGATTGGTGGTATATCCATCTAAACTACTTCTTACAAAAGCTTGGCGAACACCAGTACCTGAACGTTGGAATGTAAAGTTTAAACTATCTAAGTTAAAGGAGGGCACACCATTTGGAGTTAAGGTAACTTGATAGTATTTATCTGTTGAATCTATAGCAGAAGTAAATGCATCAGAACCGGTTGTTGCTCCTAGAGACCAATTGGTAAATGAAAAACGGAAAGAAGCATTTGGATTAGAAACTGGTGCACCACCTGTACCTAAACCAACAGCAGAGAATTGTCCAAAAGTCATTCCGGTAGCAGTTGGTAAAGGTGTTGGATCTAAAAATCCTGATGTTGTTTTAACAGAGTCAAAAGTATAGGTTGCAGCAAAACTACCTGCTGCGGCTGTTGTAAAGCTTATTTCATTACCATAAGCAGTACCGATATTGTTGGTTACATAAGCACGAACATAATAGGTTTGGCCTGTAACTAAACCAGTTAAATTTGCAGTAAAAGTACCCGTTGTAACACTAGGATCGGTAATGACAGTGTTTGATAAAGTTGGCAAGGTTGCAGTATTGTAAACGATACCTCTTGCAGATATAATACCACCTCCATTTGAAGTAACATTTCCACCGCTTGAAGCGCTATTGGCACCAATTCCAAAAGCACTAGTGGTAGTTACCGTACCTTCAGAAGCAGCAGGTGTTGTAAAGGTAATTTCATTTCCATAAGCGGTGTTTACGCTATTGGTAGCAAATGCTCTTGCAAAATATGTAGTAGAAGGTAATAAACTATTAATATTAGTTGTAAAGACGCCAACTCCTGTACCGCTATTAACAACAGTATTTGCAATTGTTGGAGCAGTTGTTATAGCATAACAAACGCCTCTAGCAGTAACAGCTGCACCACCATCGGAAGTAACATTACCACCTGTTGAAACAGTATTTGCAGTTAAATTAGTAAAAGCAGTTGTAGTTACTGTAGGTGCCGACCCTGCACCACAAGGACCCCATTGTGGAACCCCTCCACAAATGGTTAAGGTAGCACCTGTAACACCAGCGGGAATTAAAACCCATTGTGTGCCATTCCAATATTGCATATCGCCAGCTGCAGAACCTGGATTAGATATTTTGTACCAAGCTAAGCCGGTATAATAATAATAACCTGGAACAACATTATTTGGCGCTACACCTGCAGTAGCTGTATTGAATACCAACAAACCTGTTGCAGGAGAAGCAATAGTTGCAACATCGGTTAAAGAAGCTAATGCAACACGAGGAGGCAATAAACCTTTATCAGTTGCACTAATATCTAATGAAGCACTTGCATTGGGGGTATTTGTTCCAATACCTACATTTTGAGCAATACTTAACATTAAGAAAAAACTCCCAATGAGGGAAAGCAGCATTTTTTTCATACCAATTTTTTATAAATGATTTAAATACAGGGTGCGAATAAACAGTTAAAATAGGGGAAATATGATTTGCAAAATTAAGGCTTTTACAATCATACTCAATTGAAATTATAGAATTGATTTAAAGTTAATCTCACGCCAAAAAAAATGGAAAATATAGGACTATCTTCTGCGTTCCTTATTTATTCAAAAAAAAACTATTTGGTATTAAACCATTAGTAATCAATAGATTTTAGTGAATTTTATTTTTGCGAATTCCTATAACACTCCAAGTTAATGGCACCAATGGAAATAATAAAGCCAATGCAAAAACCCATCCACTAAAAGTGGTCAATAAACTGAATTTGAAAATCCCATAAGGCTCAATAAAGAAAAGTAAAAATGTACAGAGATGAACGACTATATGATTTCGCCAAAAGCGATAACTTTTTACACGATTGTAGGTAAAAGAAGCCCAAATTCGTGGATTGTGAAACCATAAAGTATAATAAGCACTTACTGTAATTACACAACATAAACAGTGTATTTTTTCAATTGAGTTAAACGTTCTACCCACAGTATTAGCAGATGGTTGAACGTAAATATTTGCAAATACCGCAAACACATACATCAATACAATAGATGCAACTGCAAATGAATAAAACAAATAAATAAAGTTGAACCAATAAAATTTTTTGGCCCATTGTTGTTCATCATTTAATGGAAAAGAAGCCGTCATGATAAAAAATATTTTCAGCTAAATTACACAAACAAACAGTGCAAATGTATGCTTCTAACTTTGCAATGTACTGTATCTTATTTCTTCCTGAAAAACACTCGAACCGGTACTCCCGTAAATTGAAATTTCGCTCGAAGTTGATTTTCTAAATAATTTTTATAGGGTGCTTTAATTTCATCTGGATAATTACAGAAAAATGCAAATGAAGGAACAACTACCGGCAATTGTGTTACATATTTAATCTTAACCGAATTACCTCTAACAACAGGAGGATGATAAGCTTCAACCGCCTTTAACATTACATCATTCAATTTAGATGTTGGAATATGTTGTTTACGATTTTCATATACTTCCAAAGCAACTTCCATGGCTTTAAAAATTCGGACTTTCTCTGTGGCCGAAATAAAGATGATAGGCAAATCAGTAAATGGTGCTAATCGCTTTTTTAAGTCTAACTCATAATCCCTTGCTGTATTGGTTTCTTTGGGCATTTTATCCCATTTGTTCACCAATACAACAACCCCCTTCCCCTTTTTAACCGCCATAGAAAAGATGGATAAATCTTGCGCGGTGATGCCCTTTTCTGCATCTAAAATCATCATACAAACATCAGCCTCATCAACCGCTTTAATGGCACGAATTACTGAATAAAATTCAAGATCTTCATTCACTTTAGTTTTACGACGAATACCGGCTGTATCAATTAAGATGAAAGATTTATTGAATAAGTTATAATGGGTATGGATGGTATCTCTTGTAGTTCCGGCAATGTCGCTTACGATGGTGCGTTCTTGTCCGGTTAATGCATTCAATAATGATGATTTGCCCACATTTGGTTGTCCGATAATGGCAAATTTTGGTAACTGATCGGCATTTTCATCAATCTCTTCCGGAACAATAATTAATGCAGTAATGGCATCTAATAAATCGCCGGTACCGGTTCCACTGATGGAAGAAAGGAAATGAATATGCTCAAACCCTAAACTATAAAATTCAGAAGCTTCTAATAAACGATCGTGATTATCTACTTTGTTTACAACTAAAAAAATAGGCTTCGTTGTTTTACGCAACATGCTAGCCATAGCATCATCTAAATCGGTTATGCCGGTGGCAACATCAACCATAAACACAATGGCATCGGCTTCTTCTAATGCAATAAGTACTTGTTTGCGAATTTCTCTTTCAAAAACATCCTCACTTTTTGGCACAAATCCACCGGTATCAATTAAGTTGAAACTTTTCCCATTCCAATCTGCAATACCATATTGGCGATCACGGGTTACGCCGCTTACATCATCTACAATCGCTTTACGTTCTTCTAGTAAACGATTAAAAAATGTACTTTTTCCCACATTTGGGCGACCTACTACGGCTACTGTAAAACTCATAATATTTAATTTTTATTCAGTGCATTACTGCAACTGTTATTGATTGGTTGGATGCGGTATACAAAATTAAAAAATTAATACCCGTATTCCTTTAATTGCATTTCATTATCTCTCCATTTCGGACGCACTTTTACAAACAGTTCTAGAAACACTTTTCTATCTAAAAAAGCTTCAATATCCTGGCGGGCAAGTGTACCCAATTGACGAATCATTTTGCCCCCCTCACCCAACATAATACCTTTTTGTGTTTCGCGCTGAACAATAATATCGGCAGCAATTTTTGTAAGGGTGATTTTCTCTTTAAATTCTTGTACTAAAACAGTAGTATGATAAGGAATTTCTTCTCCGTAAAGGAAAAATATCTTCTCTCTAATTAATTCGCTTACAAAAAACTTAGTGGGCAAATCGCTGATATCATCGCCATCATAAAACGGCGCACCTTCGGGTAAATAGTGTACAATTTTTTCTAATAAATCATCAATACCCTTTTTCTTTAAGGCCGATAATACCACCACTTCTTTACAATAGGGTTGTGCTTTAAAAAAGGCCGTGATGGTTTCAATAGATGCAGGTAAAGCAGCATCGACTTTATTGATGATAACAATTGCCGGAACTTTTAAATGTAAAGCCGCAAAAATATCATGACTAAATGCAGCATCTTCAGTAGCATCATGGATAAGTAATGCTACATCCGCATCTTCTAAACTACTTTTTACTACATGCATCATCTTTTCATGCAGTTTATACTTGGGTTCAATAATACCGGGAGTATCCGATAAAATAATTTGATACGTATCGCTGGTTAATATAGCTTTAATACGATGACGGGTAGTTTGAACCTTTGGCGATACAATAGCCAATTTTTCTCCCATCAAGGCATTGAGTAATGTACTTTTACCGGCATTGGGTTTACCGAATATGTTTACAAATCCAGATTTCATGTAAGAATGATTGTAGTATGAATCAACGTATTGATTTTATATAGATCAACGATCATCAATAAACTTCAAAACTTTGAAAACTTAACCTAAATATGCAGAAAACGATAACCCGAAGCAAACCGGAAGGAATGAAGGAGGTAGTCATATTCATTAGCAAATAAGGCTAAGAATAAAAAAAGGCTCAATTTGCAGAGCCATTTGTTGCGAAGAGAGGGATCGAACCTCTGACCTTCGGGTTATGAGCCCGACGAGCTACCGCTGCTCTACTTCGCGTTGCAAAATTAAGGCTTTACAGTTTTGCCACCAAATAATATACATTCGTATTTCAAAATAATAGGCATGAAACAGATTTCCATTTTACTACTTTCCTTACTGGTTATAGGTTTAAGCATGACATCGTGCAGAAAAAAAATAAATAAACAAACCGATAAGGTATATAGTAGGCACATGCAAGATCATATTCCGCTTACTATTTACAGTACTCCAATGCCCGATGATAAACGCGAGCTGAACTTACTCCTCTTTAATGATGGGCAAGATATTGACTCACTTGAAATGGCTAAAACCATGGAAAACCTCTATAAACAAAAAGAAATTGGCGCATTATTGGTGGTGGCCGTTCATGCAGTAAATAGGATGCAAATTTATGGGGTGGATGGCATCCCCGATTTTCAACAAAGAGGATCAAAAGCCGGTGCTTACAATGCTTTCATAAAAAATGAATTGTTTGATTTTATAAAGAAGAAAGCAGGCGTTAGAAGTTTCAAAACAGTGGCTATTGCAGGGTTTTCTTTGGGTGGTTTATCTGCATTTGATGTGGCGTGGAATAACACAGAAAAATTTGATAAAGTGGGGGTGTTCTCCGGATCGTTTTGGTGGCGTGATAAAGATATAAGTGATTCTAGTTATAGCGATTCTTTGAATAGAATCATGTATCATAAAATCAAAACATCTAGAAAAAAGCCCAAATTAGCCTATTGGTTTTATGCAGGTGCAGCAGAAGAAACAAGCGATAGAGATAAAAATGGCGTTATAGATGTTATAGATGATACAAAGGATATTATTCAAATTATTCAAAAGAAAAAAGATGGTGCAACCGACCAAATTGTATACATCGAAAGTCCAACCGGCAAAC
>JBMOEQ010000069.1:0-13148 GCA_049314655.1 Ferruginibacter sp.
AGCTATACTGCAATCATTTGCGGTACATTGCTCTTATTAGCCATTTTTATTCAATGGCCATTAACTAAACCTACTCCTCCATTAGTAGAAGATTTAATTGAAGTGAATTTAGGAAATGAAATGGAAGGAGACGGAGAAATTCAACCTTTACGTAAAGGCGAAATGTCGCAAGTACCCGAAACACCCCAAAATGGCGATGCTGGTTCAACTGTTTCTACTGCTTCTACCAATGAAACCATTGAGCCCGATGAAAAAGAAGATAAAGATGCAGCCCCGGTAAATAAGCCCGAAATTGTAAAATCTCCTAAACCTAATATAACACCTGTAAAGCAACCTGTAAAAAACAATACACCAACTCCAGTTGCCAACCCTACTCCCAAACCACAGAAACCAAAGTATGCGTATAAAGGTCCGGGTACAGGAAATGGCAATAATGCCACAACAGATAATGGGTATCAAAACCAAGGTAATAAACCCGGACAAAATGGAGATAAAGGTGTACCCACTGGTAAGCCCGATAGTTATGGCAATACTCCCGGTGGAAAATCGGGCGTAACGGTGGAAAGAGGTGCACGCCCATTAAACCTAGGTCAATTAAAATTTGAAGACGATTTTAATGAAAATGCCAAAGTAACCGTAGATGTAAAATACAATAGTGCAGGCAGTTTTGTAAGTTGTAGCATTGCAAAATCTACCACTACCGATGCTACTATTTTAAGATTGGCTCGTAAAAAAGCAGCCGAATTAAAATTCCCGGCAACCAATGGAGAAGGCGGTGTTACCACGATCTTATTTAACTTTAAGGTTCAGAACTAAGCAGCCAAAACAAAACTGAAGTTCTGCCCATTATGACCTATACCGAAACGATTGAATATTTATATGCGCAACTGCCCATGTTTAGCCGTACTGGGGCAGCAGCCTATAAAGCCGATTTACACAATACTATTGCCCTTTGTAATTTTTTAAACAATCCACAGCAGTATTTTACCACCATTCATATTGCAGGTACAAATGGAAAAGGCAGTACCAGTCATATGTTAGCGGCTATTCTTCAGCAAGCAGGTTATAAAACCGGATTATATACTTCCCCGCATTTAGTAGATTTTAGAGAACGGATAAAAATTAACGGGGTAATGATTAGTGAAGATTTCATTACCCAATTTGTTGCAAAAACCCGGGCATTAAGCGAATCTATAGAACCTTCATTTTTTGAACTAACTGTTGCTATGGCATTTGAATATTTTGCCGAACAACAGGTAGACGTAGCCGTTATTGAAACCGGATTAGGCGGTCGATTAGACAGTACCAATATCATCACACCCATTCTTTCGGTAATTACCAATATTGGATGGGATCATATGAATTTATTGGGCGATACTTTACCCAAAATTGCATTTGAAAAAGCGGGCATCATTAAACCCAAAATACCCGTAGTTATTGGCGAATATATTGAAGCAACAAAACCCGTTTTTGAACAAAAAGCCACTGCTGAAAATGCACCCATTTTGTATGCTGCCGATTTGTATGCAGTAAATGATGTTGTGCCTCAATCTACTCGTTTAAATTTCAACGTTACAGAAATTAAAACCGGCAAACAATGGTCTATTGAAACAGATTTAAATGGATTGTATCAAGTAAAAAATATCCGCACTGTATTGGCCGCAGTAGAACAAATTAAACAATCAGGTTTTCATCTTACCGATGATACTGTATTAACTGCATTAAAAAAAGTAAAACCATTAACCGGCCTCATGGGCAGATGGGATGTAGTTGCCGAAAACCCTACCATCGTAATTGATGTTGCCCATAATGAAGATGGCATGAAACAAGTACTGCACCAAATACAGGTTGCCCCGCCAAAAGGAAATGTACATTTTGTAATGGGCATGGTAAAGGATAAAGATGTACATAAAGTATTGGCCCTATTACCTTCCACAGCCCAATATTATTTTTCACAAGCACATATTCCAAGAGCGATGGATGCAGCAGATTTACAATCATTGGCTACCAATTATCAATTAACCGGCGATATATATACTGATGTAAATATTGCGTTGCAAGCCGCTTTAACAAATGCGCAACAAGAAGATATGATTATTGTTTGCGGTAGTGTTTTTTTAGCGGGAGAAGTAGATGTAAGCTTATTAAAAAAACTGTAATGACAATTAACCAACAAACGTTATTGCTGTAGATCATCGTATTTCTTAAACGCATAAAACAAACAACTAGCATGTAAAGCTTGTACAATTTCGTTGTTGTTCAGCATCGCTCTAACGGTTTCTACAGGGATGTATTCTAATTCAATTTGTTCGTTGGCATCTAAATCTTGTGCAGCAATTTTTGTACCGCCCAATGCCAAATAAAAATACGTGTAGTTGCTTAATACGCCGGGGTTGGCTGCAATTTTTCCGGCATAAATCATTTGGTCAAAGGTATGTCCGGTTTCTTCTAACAATTCTCGTGCAATGGCTTGTTGCGGATCTTCTCCAGGATCAATAAAACCACCTGGAATTTCAAGAATAACTTCCTCAATAGGATGGCGATATTGTTTGGCCATAATAACTTTGCCTTCGGTAGTAATGGCTAAAGCGCAAACCGAAATGGGCAATTCTACCACATAATAAGCTTCTACAATTCTACCATCAGGCATTTCGCATTGGTCTTTACGAGCAGTAAAATAGGGATGTTGCGAAATATAATCTCGCTTGAGCAGTTTCCAATTCATAATTAAAAATAAAAGCAGTTAACCGTAGCTGTGAATTGCTTCGGTTAACTGCATGAAAAATTATTTACCAACCCATTCTTTCGCGAAGCGCGGTAATATGTGCGGTATGGTGACGGCTATGCCAAGCATATAAGCCTAATAAAAACCATAACGACATTTCTCTCCCATGCTCCGGATGTACAACGGTTCTATTCCAATCATCAGTAGAAATATTTTCGAGTACCGCAACCCAACGTTGATGCAATGCATGTAATAATGTAATGGAAACATTGATGGGAACAATATCTACATCGGACAACTTAGCCCATTCATTTTCTAAGTAAGGTTTAATAGTAGGATTGCCTTCCGTTAAACCCAGCTTAAAACGAATTAATGCATTCATATGACTATCGGCAATATGGTGCACCAATTGACGAACCGTCCACCCTTCGGCCCTATACGGCGTATTGAATTGATGTTCATCTAAATTTAATACTGCATTTTCTAAATGTTGTGGCAGAAAGCGAATGTCTATAATCCATTCTTTCAACTGCTTTTCAGAAAATGGCTGCGGCTCGAATTTTCCTATGGGATAGCGTAAATCTGTCATATTAGTTTCCGGGTTGAGGTTGAACAGGTGCTGTTGAAGGTTTAATTTCTAACAATTCCATTTCAAAAATTAATGTAGCGCCACCGGGAATTTTTGGTCCCGATCCAAAATCACCATAACCATGTTCACTTGGAATAAATACTTTCCATTTATCACCAACATGCATCAATTGTAACACTTCCGTCCAACCGGCAATTACACTCGATACGCCAATAGTTAATGGTGTGCCTCTTTTATACGAATTATCAAAATCTGTTCCATCAATTAAAGTACCTGCATAATGCGCAACTACTTGATCATTTGGTTTTGGAGAAGCGCCTGTATCTGCACCGGCACGTATAACTTCATATTGTACACCACTTGGCAATGTTGTTACGCCTTTCTTTTTGCCATTTGCATCTAAGAATTTTTTACCGATTGCTTTTTGTGCATTGGCTTTTTTGTTTTTCGATTCTTTTAAAACAGATTGAATAACGGCATTGGCTTGGTTATCGTCTAACAATAATGGTTTGTTGGCAAAAGCATCATTCATTCCTTTTTGAAGGAGTGTTCCATTTACTTTCTCGATATTTTGTTGCTTCAAATTATTGGCAATATTCATTCCCAATGCATAGTTAAACGAATCGCTGGTTGTTTTTAAAACCGAAGCAACAGGTTTAACTTTAAGAACTTTTGGCGCAGTTTGAGCAAATACAAAACTACTTCCACAGCATACAAAAAATGTCATCCATACAATTTTCTTCATGGTAATTATTATTTATTTAAAAGTAAAAAATCAATCTTCTCTAATTTCTTTGCCGGTGAGATGAATAAATACATCTTCTAAATTAGCGGCTTTCACTTGTTTGGGACGTTCGAACCCTTCTGCCACCAAATCGTCAATCAGTTTATCGGGCGTTGCTAAGGCAATAATTTTCCCTTCATCTAAAATGGCCAATCTATCACAAAGTTGTTCGGCTTCATCCATATAATGAGTGGTGATGATTACGGTGGTGCCTTTGTTGCGAATATCTCTTATTAAATCCCACAAATTTCTTCTTGCTTGTGGATCTAAACCGGTTGTAGGTTCATCTAAAAAAATTATCTTGGGTTTATTAATTAAAGTAGTAGCAATGGAAAACCGTTGTTTTTGTCCGCCACTCAATTCCTTGTATTTGCTTTTTGCTTTTTCTTCTAAATTCACCAATTGCAATAATGCATTTGCATCGGCAGCATGGTTGTATAATCCGGAGAACAGTTCAATTAACTCGGTTAAATTTAAACCTGGATAATAGCCTGAAGTTTGTAATTGAACCCCAATGATTTTTTTAATTGCTCCGGGATCTTTATCTAAATCGTAACCATTAACGATAACCGTTCCAGAAGTTTTTGCTCTTAAGGTTTCAATGATTTCGAGCGTAGTAGATTTTCCGGCACCATTGGGACCCAATAATCCAAAAATTTCGCCTTCTTGAACATCAAAAGAAATACCTTTTACCGCTTCAAAATTGCCGTACGATTTATATAGGTTTTCTACCTTAATGATTGATTGTTGCATGTTAATTTTTAAACGACAATTAATTTCGTTTGATGAAATAATTATTTGGTAAAAGATTCTAATTCGTCCATCATATTACTACTGCCAATATAAAAAGGCGTACGTTGATGAATTTCTGTGGGTTGAATTTCTAAAATGCGTTGTTTACCGTCTGTAGCTCTTCCTCCCGCTACTTCAATAATAAAAGCAAATGGGGCACATTCGTACAATAACCTGAGTTTACCATTGGGCTTTCCACTTAATGCCGGATACATGAAAATGCCGCCTTTAATTAAGTTTCTATGCACATCACTCACCATACTTCCAATATAACGTTGGGTATAAGGGCCTCCGGTAGATTTATCTTTTCTTTGGCATTCGTTGATATAATTGCGCACCCCTTCTTCATATTGAAAAAAGTTACCGTGATTAACCGAATATATTTTTCCGGAAGGCGGACATTGTATATTGGGATGACTTAAAGTAAACTCTCCAATAGAAGGATCTAAAGTGAAACCATTAACGCCTCTTCTGGTAGCATATACCATTACGGTTGATGAACCGTATATCACATAACCTGCTGCTACTTGATTAATTCCTTTTTGCAAAAAATCTTCTTTAGTAGCAGGTGTTCCTTTGGGGGTTATTCTTCTAAACACACTAAAAATAGTACCGATAGAAACATTAACATCAATATTGGCACTACCATCTAATGGATCAAATAAACAAACATATTTACTGTTGTTACTGATTTCATCATCAAAAATTACTACATCATCCAACTCCTCACTGCCAATTCCTGCACAACTGATACCATGCCGCAAAACACCCATAAATTGGTTATTGGCGTATACATCCAATTTTTTCACTTCTTCACCTTGCACATTTACACTACCGGCATCGCCTAAAATATCTACCAAACCGGCTTTATTCACTTCTACATTTACTCGCTTTGCAGCAAGACCGATATCTCTTAATAATCCGGATAATTCACCTGTTGCATTCGGGAAATTGCGCATTTGCTGGATGGTAAATTCATCGAGCGTTTGAACCCGCCTATTGATACTCATAGATAATTTTTGATTGCAGAAATTAGACTTTACATTTGCACCTCAAATGTAATAAGATTATTGCTGACAGCTTACTCAATTTGATTTTTTAATCTTAATAATCAATTTCTCATGAAGGTTTTTAAATTTGGTGGTGCAAGTATCAACTCTGTTGAAAGAATTATAAATGCCGGAAAAATTATTGGCGCACATGCCCATCAACCTTTACTTATTATCATTTCTGCAATGGGTAAAACCACCAATGCATTGGAAAAAGTTGCAGAAGCCTTTTATAATAATGATCGAGACTTGGCTTTACAACTTTTTGGAGAGATTAAAACTGCCCATATAGAACTTTCAAAATCCTTAATTGCACTTACCGATGCGCCTAAAACCGAACCTACCCATGTTTTAAACGACATCTTCACAGAGGTAGAATGGTTATTGCATGATAAACCCGTTAGAGGATATGATTATTATTACGATCAAATAGTTTGTTGTGGCGAATTATTGAGTACAGCCGTATTAAGTCAGTATTTTAATTTAGCCGGTATTTCTAATCAATGGATTGATGTACGGGATGTTTTCCATACCGATGATAATTTTAGAGATGCAGGAATTGATTGGCCATTAACCACCAAAAAAGTTCAAGATATTGTTCTCCCCATATTCAAAAAAACACCAGTAGTTATTACGCAAGGTTTTATTGGTGCTACCGATGAAAATGAAAGTACTACGTTGGGAAGAGAAGGCAGCGATTACAGTGCCGCCATTTTTGCCAATTTGTTAGATGCCGAAAGTCAAAGCATTTGGAAAGATGTAGAAGGCGTTATGAATGCCGATCCCAAACAATTTCCTGAAGCCACATTTATCAGTAAACTGAGTTATGCCGAAGTGATAGAAATGGCGTTTTACGGAGCACAGGTTATTCACCCTAAAACCATTAAACCACTTCAAAATAAAGGTATTCCATTACATGTTCGCTGCTTTTTGAAACCCGATTTGGCGGGCACCATCATCAGCAACGAACCGGTTAAAAATTTGCCTCCCATTATTGTTTTGAAAGAAAACCAAGTATTCATGCAATTGAATTCGAAAGATTTTTCTTTCGTAGAAGATACCTTAATCAACACCTTACATGGATATTTTAATGCAGTAAAAATGAGGCCTAATCTTTCTCAACACGGTGCCATTTCGTTGTATTGCTGTTTAGATGATAAAGCCGAGAAGATTGAAAAATTGGCGTTGAGTGCAAGTGAACTTTTTGATGTACAAATTGAAAAAGCGCTCACTCTATTAACCATCCGTCATTATAATAACGCTATTATTGACCAACTTACACAAGGCAGAACCATTGTTCTTACGCAACAAACTCAAGAAACCATTCAGGTTTTAATGAAAAATAAATAAGAGGAAATTAGTTAACGATGTATTGGCCTTTTTTATTCACCATTACTAAAGGCAATTTTTTCTTTTGTTCAAAGAAATCGAAGGCTTCCTTAAGGGTGATGGCAAATTCTTGCAACGATTGATTTTCTTTAGTTGCAGATGCTAAGTATTCGAAAGATTTGGCCACATTATATTTCACCGGAAAAACGTGGATGGGAATAAAGTCTTGTCCTTCTTCTTTTGCCAAAGTAGATAATAAATATACTTCTTCAATTTGCTGGTCGTTGATGGCAATACAACCGGTAGAAACACAGTTGCCATGCACATAAATTTTTCCACCCGGACGCGTAGAATCGCTTAAAATTTTATCCGAAGCATTGGGATAACTGATGCCTAATGCCAAATGATAATTGCTATTGGGATTAAATTCGCTGATATAATAAAACCCTTCCGGTACTTGATAATCGCCTTCCATACGTTTTGGGCCCATTGAACCGCTTTGCATGCAAACTTTGTATGATTTAAAAAGTGTATACGGTTCATTAGCACATCCTTTTACCCACATTTCCAACACTCTATCGTATTTAAAACTGCGGAGATACACTTCTTGTGGCGGCCAACTAATTTTTTTCTCGAAAAACTGCTTCTTAAGCGAGTCTTCTAATTTATCGGCAATCTCCGAAACCTTTGCGTTTGTCTTCTTGAATTGATTGTAAGCAGTTTGCCCCTTAACAGTTGAACCTGCAAGTGTAGTTAATAAAAGAAAAGTAATTCCTTTCGAAATAAGGTTTTTCATATTAATGGGGGCTTGTACTATTCAGAACGTAAATTTACCCAAAATCGCTATTCCATAAATGTTAAAAAAGGGTTTAAATACATCAACTTATTAAGACCTGTGGAAAATAAACCCCCTTTTGTATTGATATTGGATTCAAAATTTTATTAAACAAGAACAGATAGAAGATAGCTCACATTTAAAATAACCACTTTCTCCTATCTGTTCTACTTAGTTCAGTTCAAGTACTTTATAAATTTCCTCTAGCATCTTGTTCTCTTTCTAATGCTTCAAAAAGGGCTTTAAAATTTCCTTTTCCAAAACTCTTTGCACCTTTTCTTTGAATGATTTCGAAAAACAATGTTGGACGATCTTCCAAAGGTTTACTAAAAATTTGAAGCAAGTAGCCTTCATCATCTCTGTCAATAAGTATGCCTAAATCGCTTAAAGGTTTCAAATCTTCATCAATTTTGCCCACTCTATCTAAAACTGTTTCGTAATACGATTGTGGGACTTTTAAAAATTCGATGCCTCTATTTTGCAATTCGGTTACTGTTTTTACAATATCGTGTGTAGCTATAGCTACGTGTTGAACACCTTCGCCGTTGTAAAAATCGAGGTATTCTTCAACCTGACTTTTCTTCTTTCCTTCTGCGGGTTCGTTGATGGGGAATTTAACATAGCCATTTCCATTGCTCATTACCTTACTCATTAAAGCAGAGTATTCGGTAGAGATATCATTATCATCGAAACTGAGGATATTTTTAAAACCCATCACTTCTTCATAAAATTTCACCCAAGGATTCATTTGGTTCCAACCTACATTACCTACACAATGGTCTACATATAATAAACCGGTTTCGGTAGGATTATAGTTGGAAGTCCAAGCTTTAAATCCCGGCATAAACAAACCATTATAATTGCCTCTTTCTACAAAAAGATGTACTGTATCTCCATAAGTATGGATACCACTTAAAACCACTTCACCATTTTCGTCGGTTAGTTTCGTTGGCTCTAAATAACTTTTTGCTCCACGTTGAGTGGTTTCATTCCAGGCGCTAGTAGCATCATCTACTTTCAATGCAAGCACTTTAACGCCATCGCCATGTTTGTAAATATGATCGGCAATTGGATTGTCGCCTCTTAATGGAGTGGTTAAAACAAAGGTTAATTTGTTTTGCCTAATTACATAACTCACCCTATCCTTCATACCGGTTTCGGGACCAGCATAAGCTAGTGATTGAAAACCAAAAGCTGTTTTATAAAAGTGGGCTGCCTGTTTGGCATTACCAACATAAAACTCAACATAATCGGTTCCATGAAGCGGTAAAAAATCTTTCACAACTTGCTGATTTTCTTTTGTGTTACTTAAAACTGTTTGCATATTAATTATAGTTAAAGTAGAAATTTTAATATTTTAAATTTAAAATAGAATTAAACTGATTCAAATAATTAAAAATCAATTTATTAGTAAATATTATTAAGGTAGAAATAAAGCCCTCTAATTGATGCGCCATTTTTAGTTTAATGGGTCAGTTTACATTAAACTATTTAATTAATAAAGTTATAAATGGTTAGATAAGAGCAAGATTAGATTGACTTCACTCGATTTAAAAGCAACGGTTACGACCCCATGGCCAGCGCTAATAAAAGCAGAACATAGTGCATGCGCCGGTCGTTAAATATTTTATGTGGATAATCGGGAATCATATAGCAAAACAAATATAGTAATTGTAAGGGCTTATCCAAAGGGTGGATTTATATTTGCGCTACAAATGCAAAAAAAGAATCGATTTCACCCATTCGAAATCAATTTTAAAATCAATTAACCCTGTTTCATGAAAAAAGTGGGCATTTTAGGCGGCGGACAATTAGGAAGAATGTTGCTTCAAGTTGCAGCCAATTATCCGGTAGAAACCTATATTTTAGAAAATGATGTTGATTGTCCGGCTGCACATTTATGCCATCATTTTATTAAAGGCGATATCAACCACTACGAAACGGTATATCAATTTGGTAAAATGGTTGATGTATTAACCATCGAAATTGAACATGTAAATATTGAAGCCCTACAACAATTAGAAGAAGAAGGATTAACTGTAATACCCAATACAAAATCACTTAAAATAATAAAAGACAAGGTTTTACAAAAAGAATTTTATAAAAAAAATGAAATAGAAACGAGTGATTTTATTATTACTTCAAACCAATCCGACCTACACCAACATCTAGATTTTTTACCCGCCGTACATAAATTGGGTTCGGGTGGTTATGATGGCAAAGGCGTTCAATTGATCCATAATGCCCAAGATATCAACAAAGGTTTTAACCAACCGGCTGTACTAGAAAAAATGGTTAGCATCCAAAAGGAAATTGCTATAATGGTGGCTGTAGATTGTAATGGACAAATGGTTACCTACCCTGCTGTAGATATGGTTTTTGACCCCCAATTGAATTTACTCGATTACCAATTGGCACCGGCTACCCTATCTACCCCAATCTTGGAAAAAGCAAAACAGTTGGCAATAAATGTGGTACAAGGATTAAATAGTGCGGGTGTTTTTGCCGTAGAATTATTTGTAAATGAAGCCAATGAAGTGTTGGTGAACGAAACTGCACCAAGGGTTCACAATAGCGGCCACCATACCATAGAAGCCAATTATGCTTCTCAGTTCGATATGTTATGGCGCATTTTATTACAATATCCATTAGGAAATCCAGCAGCTATTTTACCTGCTGCCATTGTAAATATCGTTGGCGAACCCAATTTTTCGGGCGAAGCGGTTTATGAAGGATTAGAAACCTTACTTCAAATGAACAACCTGTTTGTACATCTATATGGAAAGAAGTTTACCAAACCCGGAAGAAAAATGGGCCATGTTACCATCATAGGAAACGATCAAAATCAACTCATTGAACAAATTAAATGGGTGAAAAACACGTTGAAAGTAAAGTCGAAATAAACAAATTTCACGAACCATCATCCGCTAAGCTTTCATAACTTTATAGCATATTTTAAAGTTCAGTTATAAATCATTAGCTATTGCCATGAATCGAGTTCACCGGGTTACCCAATTAGGCATTTTTTGTTTTTTGTCCATTTCAATACTTTCCTGTTCATCGGGCGATAAAAAAACAACCGATACCGGAGCTGCAAAAAAACCTCAAGTTTCTAAAGCCGAGGGATTTATTGTTATTGCATCTCCTCTTACACAAGAAATTGAAGTGCCGGGTAGCTTAGAACCTTCGGAAGAAACCACCATTCAACCCGAAATTTCGGGAAGGGTTATCAGCATCAATTTCAGAGAAGGAACACCGGTAAGTAAAGGCGCAGTTTTGATTAAATTATATGATGCCGATTTACAAGCGCAACTCAAAAAACTTCAGGTTCAATTATCTATCGCTAAAAAAACAGAAGAACGGCAGCAGCAGTTATTGAACATTAATGGAATTAGTCAGCAAGATTACGACCTAAGCCTATTAGCCGTACGTAATTTAGAAGCCGATATTGAAATCATCCAAACAAGCATTTCAAAAACGGTTATTAAAGCCCCATTCAGTGGCGTATTAGGGTTAAGAAATATTAGTTTAGGCGCCTATATCAATCCAACTACTATAATAACAACCTTAAGAGAAACGGCACAACTTGCCCTCACTTTTACAATTCCGGAGCGCTATGGCAATAAATTAAAAATGGGGGCATTGGTTCAATTTAGTGTAGATGGAGACGGACAAATGTATCCAGCAACTATTGTGGCATCCGAGAATAATATTGCAGAAGATACCCGTAGTTTAAAAATGAAAGCAGTGGTTCAAAAAGGCAGTCATCAACTAATTGCTGGCGCTTTTGCTAAAGTTAAAATTGCATTAGGTAAAAATGAAACCGCATTAATGGTGCCAACACAAGCCATCATTCCACAAGCTAGAGGTAAAAAGGTAATGGTAAATAGAGCAGGTTTGGCTGTGCTTCAAGCAGTAACAACAGGTGTTAGAGACAGTAGTTTAGTAGAAATTACCAGCGGGTTAAAAATTGGCGATACTATTATGATTAGCGGATTAATGTCTACCAAACCCGGCACCAAATTGAACTTAACCATTGCTTCACCCAAAAACAAACAATAAAGGTGAATATATCCGAATTAAGTTTACGCCGCCCTGTACTTGCCGTAGTTGTAAGTATCGTGATCATCCTTTTTGGTTTAATTGGATTTAAATATTTAGGGGTAAGAGATTATCCGGCTATTGACCCGCCCAATATAACGGTACGAACGGCTTATCCAGGTGCCAATGCAGATATCATTGAATCGCAAATTACCGAGCCTTTAGAAAAAGCCATCAATGGTATTGCCGGGGTAAAAAACATTACTTCCAGCAGTAGTCAGGGTACCAGTAATATCAACGTAGAATTTGAATTGGGCAATGGATTAGAAGCTGCAGCCAATGATGTACGAGATAAAGTATCGCAAGCCACCCGTTCCTTACCATCCGATTTAGATGGGGCTCCGGTGGTTACAAAGGCCGATGCCAGCTCCGACCCAATTTTATCAATGACGGTTCAAAGTGCTACCAAAAATCAATTAGAAGTAACCGAATTTGCTAACAACAATCTCTTAGAAAAATTACAAACCATTCCGGGAGTAAGTACCATCAATATTTGGGGCGAGAAAAAATATGCCATGCGCATTTGGTTCAACCCAACTAAAATGAGTGCTTATGGTATTACACCTTCGGATGTTCAACAAGCATTATTGAATCAAAATGTGGAATTGCCTTCGGGTAAAATTTCGGGCGATGCTACTGAACTATCGGTACGTACGTTTGGAAAAATCAATACCGAAGAAGAGTTTAATAATGTTATTGTAAAATCTGTAAACAATTCCAATATCAAAATCAGCGATATCGGAGAAGCAGTTCTTGGTCCCGAAAATGAAGAAAGTATTTTAAAGGAAAGCAAAGTGCCCATGATTGCATTGGCCATTGTACCGCAACCGGGTTCTAATTACGTAGCTATTTCGGATGAATTTTATAAAAGATTTGAGCAGATAAAAAAAGATCTCCCGGCCGATTTTACATTAGATATAGCCTTAGATCAAACCAAATTTATC
>JBMOEQ010000070.1:0-13120 GCA_049314655.1 Ferruginibacter sp.
CATCGACTCATACACCCCTAACTGAATAAATTCATCAGCAGTATTGATGTGCTTTAACGGTACTTTTCCATAAAATGAAGCCCACATACTATAAGTACTTGGCGGACCAATTATACCATCGCACTGGGCCATCGCATATAAGTCTACTATAAAATTTCTGGAGTTATAATGTAGTTGTAAAGCCTTATCATATTCTTGTACATCAATAGGCACGTTAGAACAAATGAAGAATGCACAGCGTTTACCCATTGCCGCATATTGTGCCTGCACTTGCAACATTTTTTCGGCATAAATAGCATCCGAATAAAACCATCTTCCTCCTAAAAATCTTTCGTAATCGCCTCTGCGAATATGTACGCCAATTAAAATATCGGTATTGGAACGAGCTTCGGCAATAACTTTATTTGCTTCACTGCGATACGGTTCTACTGGGGTAAAAATTTTTCTAATGGTATCGCTATGATTTTCAAAATTATCGCGGTCTTTAAACAACCAGCCTTCTGTAACCACATTGGCTGTTGTTGCTGCACGAACAAATTCGGGACTGTTTAAATTATAAATCGTTTCTTTTTGATCGTGACTTTTAAAAATTCGAACTACAGTATAGAACGGTGTTTTGCTAAAGAGTTTGTGGGTGATATCGGCCCATAATCTAAACAAGCGACTAAATGCCCTGTCTAAAAAATGGTTTTTAAAAATCGTTAAGCTGATGGGATATCCTTCAAAATCATTTTTTGAAGTGCCTTCGAAGTACGGCGTAAATTCATCAAACTCCGGATTGTATAATTTGTATTTGTGCTCCATGCTGTTTACCATGAAATGCGCAAATAAAATGATTCGATTGGCTAATTGTCCGCCTTTAAAATTGATGATCACCATACGAAGTGATAATATTTGGTTAATTGATTTCTTGCATCTCTACCAGCTTTCTATAAAAGCCATTCAGTGCAATTAAACTTTCGTGTGTACCTCTTTCAATGATAGCACCTTTTTGTAAAACGATGATTTCGTCGGCATTACGAATGGTACTTAACCGATGCGCAATAACTACCGAAGTACGGTCTTGCATCAAATTAATAATGGCATCTTGCACCAAACGTTCGCTTTCGGTATCTAAAGAAGAAGTGGCTTCATCTAAAATTAAAATCGGTGGATTTTGTAATACAGCACGTGCAATGGTAATGCGTTGACGTTCGCCACCACTGAGTTTAGAACCTCTATCGCCAATATTGGTATCGTATCCGTTTTCTTTATTAACAATAAAATTATGTGCATTGGCAATTTTTGCTGCATCCATAATTTCCTCCATAGATGCAGCTGGATTACCTAAGGCAATATTAGCAGCAATGGTATCATTAAACAATACGGCTTCTTGCGTTACAATACTCATTTGACGGCGTAAAGATTGTAAACTGTAATCCCTGATATCAATGCCATCAATTAAAATAGCGCCTTCAGCTACATCATGGAAACGTGGAATTAAATCGGCAAGGGTAGATTTTCCTGCACCCGATGAACCCACCAATGCAATGGTTTTGCCTTTTTTAACTTCTAAGTTGATGTTGTTTAAAACCGGCTTGTCTTCGTAATTAAATCCTACCGATTTAAATTCAATAGATTGTTGAAATCCTTGCATATGAATGGCTGCAGGTTTATCTTCTATAACAATGGGTGCATCTAAAATTTCTTCAATTCTTTCAATAGCACCCAACCCTTTTTTAATGTTTGAAACGGTTGAGGATAAATTTTTAGCCGGATTAATCATCATGGCAAATGCTAAGATGAAGGAAATTAAATCGCCACTGTTGAGCGAACTGTTTTCGCTGAATACCAATCGGCCACCGGCATATAAAATAATACAAAGTACCATTACACCTAAAACTTCTGTGAGCGGACTAGCCAAATCTCTACGTAAAGTAATTTTATTTAAAATGCCGAAAAGTTTACTATCTCCTTTTTTAAATTTTATCATCATGCGCTCTTCGGCAGTAAAGGCTTTGATAACTTTAATGCCGCCCAATGTTTCTTCAACATGCGATAAGTTTTCGCCCAAGGCTACAGAAAAATCGTTCGATTGTTTTTTGAGTCGCTTACTTACTTGTCCGATGATGAGTGCAGTTACCGGTAATAAAATCAATAGAAATATCGACAACTTTGGACTAATATAAATCATGTACACCAAGAAGGAAAGAATCGTTAAAGGATCTTTAATTAACCCTTCCATGGCCATTACAATTGACCCTTGAATTTCGCCCACATCACCCATCATTCTACTCATGATATCGCCTTTGCGTTGTTCGCTGTAAAAGCTGATGGGGAGTTTTAAAATCTTATCGTAGAGTTTAATTCTAAAGCTCGAAAGAATATTGTTTCTTACTGGCGTTGAAATATAAAAGGAAAGGTATAAGAATACATTTTTCAATAAAGTAGCAATTACAATAACTACACAAACTAACGCAAGGGCAAGGAGTTTATCTTCACTCACTAATTTTTCGAAGTATAATTTTAAACTACCGATATACGAATCGGCATTAATCATTTGCGTATTTGAATTCACTTTAAAAATGATATTCATAAACGGCGATAACATACCTACCGACAATAAAGAAAATAAAGTGGCCAAAATAGTATAGAAAAGATATAGGGCCAGCTTTTTAGGCGGAATGTGTATGTATTTGAAAATTCTGAAAAAACTCTTCATATTCGGAATTGCTGCTAATTTTTATTCAAATGCAAAGTTAGCCCGAATAATGGGCTTCAACGAAAGATATTTACTTAAGCGGTAAGTCTATCATTATCTATTCTGCTTCAAATTTTTCGAAAAGCAATTCCGTTTTAGGGTCTAAATGGATGGCTGTTGCTTCAATTTTCCCTTTTAAACGAAAATTGGTGATTTTATTTTTTAAGGGAAGTTTTTTGCGTATTGTTTTTCCATTGTTAACAATATCTACCGTTAATGGAACAGCAAATAGTTTTTGTTGCTTTTGTATAATTTGAATTAAAGTAGATTTTTGTGCGGCATTGTAACTGGTTTTTACTTCCAATTTTGGTTGGCTGGAAGTATAAATCCATTGGTTGAAAAAATATTGAAGTTTTTGTTTGGAAATGGTTTCTGCTACTTTTTGAAAATCGGCAGTAGCGCAATTTTTCCCAGCAAAGCGATTGTAATAAGTTTTTATGATTTTGTAAAATACTGCATCGCCCAATTGTACATGTAACATGTGGAGCACCCAACTGCCTTTGTCGTAACTATTGGGATTGAGTAGCGATAAGTAATTTTTACTTAAAGTGTCCATTACCGGATTCGTATTGATTTTTGAATATCGAATGATTTTAGCACGGTCTTCTTTTAACCCATTCACTAAAGTATCGCCTCCATATTTATTTTGAAGATAGAGATGGGTGAAATAAGTAGCAAAACCTTCACTCAACCACAAATGGGCATAGTTGTTTTCGGTAGCCATATTGCCAAACCATTGATGGGCAATTTCGTGCGCCAATAAATCTTCGCGAGATTGATCGCCGGTTACACTTCCTTCGGCATAAAATATACAACCAGCATTTTCCATGCCGCCGAAAATGGTTTTGCTTTGTACATTGGCCAATTTTGCAAAAGGGTAGGGTGCAATTTTTTCTATGAAAAAGGGGAGAATTTTAATGGCTAATCCATAATCGTATTTTCCGGCTTCATGGTTTTCGGGAAATACCCAACTGCTTACCGGCACATGGCCTACATAGCCACTTAAATCAATAGCAAAATTGGCAATGCCTACTGCCATTACTTTTGGTGCAATGGGCTGTGTTTCTTTCCAATGGTAAAGGTTGGTGCCATTGCTATAATGAGCGCTATCAATACATATACCGTTAGATACTATTTGATAATGATTGGGCGCCGTAACTATAAATTCTACGGTTGCTTTATCAGCAACGGTATCTCTGCAAGGCAACCAATGTTGAGCACGATTGGGCCAGTTGTCGGAGAAAAATGTACGATGTCCATATTTATTTGCACTAATGATGAATCCATCAATTGGAGTGCCTTTGTATTGTACTTTGATGTTCATGGTATCGCCCTTTTTGAACGGCGATGTTAGTGAACAATAAATAAGATTTTTTTGGTGAACATAGCTTAGGGGTTGTTGATTAAGTGTGCATGCGGTAACCTGCATCCCTTTTCCATCCTTTGCAATATTGACCAAATTGAGGTTAACAAAACGGGCATCATCTTTTTTTACAATTGTGATAGTGGCATTGCCTTCTATTTGATTGGTACTATCGTTTACAGTAAGGGCAAATCGATAATGCAGTACATCAAAATTGGGTAATTGTTGTTGGGCAGCTGCAAAAAAATGAATACAAAGAAAAAAGTAGAAGAGATAATGGCGTTTCATCGTACTTCAAGATAATAAATTTATCCGTTTATGAAGTGATACAACATATAATTTTAGCCCAATTTTTCTAGCATATCTACTACGCCTTCATTGCGCAAAATTAAATACCCTAATCGATCATTACTGATGCCTTTTTTTAATTGATAGCTAAACGATAACTGTTCTTGAACCACTGCTGTTTCGAAATAACAAAAACTGATATTTGGATATTGTTTCAATGCTTCTCCAATTTCGTATAAATGGGTAGATAAAATAAACAATGAAGGTTTAATTTTAATTAAGCCTTCGATTACTGCCGATGAACATTTCATGGCATCTTGTACATTGGTGCCTTTAAATAATTCATCTATCAAAATCAACCATTTTCTTTTGTCCGATACTTTGGCAACTGTAGCCTTAATGCGTTGTACTTCGTTATAAAAAAAGCTTTCGCCTTTTACCAAATTATCTACTACGTTGATGTTGCTTAATAAGCCATCGAACAACGATAATTTCATCTGTTTTGCAGGAACACCCATGCCTAAATGTGCCAAGAAAACAGCCGTGCCCACCGATTTAATAAAAGTGCTTTTGCCGGCCATATTGGCTCCGGTTAAAAACATAAAATTGCCGGCTTCATCAAATGAAACATCATAGCCAACTGGGTTTTGTAATAATATATGATAAAGGTCTTTAGCTTCAAGTAAAGGTTCGGCACTTTCAATAAATTCGGGAAACACCAATTGGTATTGTTGAATAGCCATTGCCATGCCGTACCAAGCATCTAATTGAAAATAAATGAACAACAATTCGAGCATGCTGTTTTTATAGTGATTTCTAAAGTAGTGTCCTAATGCCAATTGTTCGCCCAATTCTAATTCGGGAGCGCGATGATTTTTTTCTATGATTAAAAATTGTTCTCTTTTTAAAAGTTTAGCGGCATGGTCTAAAATTTTCTTCAATGGTTCAGGCGCGTCGGGTAAATTGAAATGTTCTACAAATTGAATCATCCCTTTAATAAAATCGAAACAATGTTCTACCGAATATTTTACCAATGAAAAATCGGGAGCATGTAAAATTTTATAACTGTAGGTAGATACTAAGCCGGGTTGTGCCGGAATATCATCTATAGCGGTGAGGTAAAATTTTTCTATCACCATGATAGAGCCATTGCTGATTTGCTTTGGCCAATATTGTTGTTTTTGCAGAATGATTTTTAGAGTTTGTTGGATACCTTGTATCTCTGATAGTTTGGTTAATGGATGAAGAAAATTATCCATTAAACGTTCTCTTCCGCCCGATGTTCTGCAGCAGTTTACTTTCTCAAATACCGAAAAATCGTCATCGGCATTGAGAATGGAAAGATCGTATAAAGTGGTTTTGTCTGTCTCCATGCAGTTATGCTTGCTTATTCTTTAGCGGTTAAACAACAGTCTTTGTCCTTTATGAGATTCATCCCATACGCCATTTCCATAAACTAAATGGCCATTTACCATGGTATGCGTAATGGAGGAGGGTAAAGTAAATCCTTCTAATGGGCTCCAACCGCATTTCGATAAAACCTGGGCTCTTGTAACTGTATTTTGCAGTTCGGGATCTATCACCACTAAATCGGCACAATAGCCTTCACGGATAAAACCTCTATCGGCAACTTGATACAATACAGCAATATTGTGACACATTTTTTCTACAACTTTTTCAATGCTGATGCGCCCTTCTTTTACATAATACAACATCATGGGTAAAGCATGTTGTACAAAAGGGATGCCTCCATGTGCTGTTTCGTAGGGCACTTCTTTTTCGGATAATAAATGAGGTGCATGATCGGTAGAGATAGAATCTAGTCGATCGTCTAAAATAGCTTCCCATAAAGCGGTTCTATTAAACGGCGCTTTGATAGATGGATTGCATTTTATTTTATTGCCTAATGTTTCATAATCGTCCGAGGTGAAATGTAAATGATGTACACAAGCTTCAGCGGTGATGCGTTTTTCTTCTAAAGGCATCATATTCGAAAACAATTGTAATTCTTTGGCCGAAGTAATATGTAAAATATGTAGCCTGCTATTATACTGTTTAGCCAATTGAATAGCAAATAACGACGATTCAAAACAAGCGATATCATCTTTTATAAGTGCATGATCGGAAGCAACTAATGGTCGGTTTAAATTTTTAATAGCTGCTTCATTTTGCTTCATGATGCGTTCATCTTCGCAATGGGTAGCAATCAACATTTCGCTTTCTCTGAATAATTTATGTAAGGTTACATGGTCATCGAGTAATAAATTTCCTGTAGAAGAGCCCATGAAAATTTTAATGCCGCAAACCTCTTTCTTTTTGGCATTGGTAAGTAAGGCTTCATCGGCATTGGTATTGGAAGTGCCCATGTAAAAAGAGTAATTGGCTAAAGATTTTTGTGCAGCCAAACTAAATTTATCTTCTAATAAAGCTTGAGTAAAAACAGGAGGGATGGTATTGGGCATTTCCATAAAAGAAGTAATGCCACCCGCAATGGCCGCTTTCGATTCGGTGTGCAAACTGCCTTTATGGGTTAAACCGGGTTCTCTAAAATGAACGTGGTTATCTATTACACCCGGAATAAGGTATTTACCCGTGCCATTTATTTCAATAACAGCACTTGTTGGATCAATTTTAGTGGATATTTTCTCTATTCTTCCTTCACCGGTAAGTACATCGCCCACTGTTATTTTTCCTTCATTTACTATTTGTATGTTTTTAAAAAGGTATTTTTGCATAATATTGAATGGAATGTGATTTGTCAACCAATAGAAAAACAATGCAAATTATCAAAAGCTTAACCAAACTGCTCGTTTTTATTTGTCCCTTTTTTGCGTCAGCGCAATCAACGTATTTAACCCAGGGCGATAAAGGAACTCATTTTGTAGATCGGCTGGAAATTAAGCAGCAACGAAATACCGATTTAAATTTTTCTACTCTTCGTCCATTAAACAGAAAGTTTATTGTTCGTCAAACCGAGTTTTTAGATAGTGCACGTTTGGGTTATCGCGATTCGGCAACTGGTATTGATAAGTATAAAGAGTGGACAGATTTAGAACTATCCCGTATAGATGAATACAATATGAACAGTTTACTCATGAACAACAGTGAGTGGGTATCGGGTTCTAAAGAACGTTTTTTAAGTACAAAACCCATTTTAAAATCTTTATATAAAACCAAGCCTAATATGCTTGAAGTAAATACTAAAGATTTCTTTTTGGTAGTAAACCCAATGCTTCAAATTAGTCAAGCTGTAGAGCCAGGATACAACCAAGGTATTTTCATGAACAGCAGGGGTTTTTCTGCCAGAGGTATGATTGGAAAGAAGATTGGGTTTGCCACCAGTTTAACTGATAATCAAGAGCGTGGCCCGCAATTCTTTCAACGCAATGTAGATTCGTTTAGAGCAGTGCCAGGAGTTGGATTTTACAAAGGATTTAAAACAAATGGGGTAGATTATTTTGATGCCCGTGGCTATATTACTTTTAACGCAGCCAAATATGTAGATATTCAATTTGGTTACGATAAAAATTTCATTGGTAATGGATACCGTAGTTTATTTTTAAGCGATTGGGGCAATAGTTATTTGTTTTTGAAATTGAATACGAAAATTTGGAAATTCAACTACCAAAATTTATTTATGGAGTTGATGCCGCAGTTTATTAAATCGGGCGATAGCTTGCTAGATCGTAAATATGCAGCCATGCACCATTTAAGCATCAATGTTACCAAATGGTTGAATATTGGCTTGTTTGAAGGCATTGTTTTTGGCAGAAAGAACCGTTTCGATTTTCAATATTTAAATCCCATCATCTTCTTACGTCATGTTGAAGGTACTATCGGTAGTCCGGATAACGCTTTAGCCGGTTTCGATTTTAAAGCCAATGTAGCACACCGTTTACAGTTTTACGGACAGTTTTTATTGGATGAATTTAAGTTAGATCAAATACGTGCCAATACCGGTTGGTGGGCCAATAAATGGGGCTTGCAATTGGGTATGAAATATATTGACGCGTTTGGGGTTCAAAATCTCGATCTACAATTTGAATCAAACCGTGTTCGTCCGTTCACTTATTCGCACAACAACTTAATTTCAAATTATACGCATTACAATCAACCTTTAGCACATCCTTTGGGTGCCAATTTCCAAGAGTTTGTGGGTATTGTACGTTATCAACCCGCACCTAAATGGTATATCAATGCAAAAGCTATTTATTATAACCAAGGTTTAGATAGTTTAAACGGCCGTAATTATGGTTCAAATATTTTCCGTTCAAATTCCGATAGAAATGGAGATTTTGGTTACGATTTAGCCGGTGGTAGAAAAGCAACTTGCTTAAATACTTTTATGCAGGTTTCTTACGAATTCAGAGAAAATTTTTACTTCGATGTTTCTATGCAGTATAGAAATTATAAAATTGCCAATCAAGCCGGACAAAGCAATACAACATTGGTTACTGCCGGCATTCGATTGAATATGTTTAAACGCGAGTATGATTTTTAAGCGCCAATAACGCTATTTTTTTTAACCTTCTCCTCCCAAAAGCCAACAGTGTATGCTGATTGTATTGTCGTGCACTTAATACTTTAAATTAAACCTAATAGTTGAAATGAAAAATTGCAAAGGGATGATTTTGGGGAGTTTACTGATGCTCTCAATAAGTGCAAATGCTCAAAAGCTAGAAAAACCAACAATATCACTTGAAGGTATTTGGAGCGGATTTTTTGACGAACGCAAGCTCAATGTGCACATGTTGAATCAAAGTAACCGCTTTGGTTTTATTGAGTCGGTTCCGGAAAAGAATTTACAAATGATTCTTACCCTCGATTTTGAAACTGGCAAATTGATAGATACCGTTTTCAGCAATCAAATTAAATTACCTAACGATTCTACGCCAATAACATTTGCGTTTTTTGAAGATTATCAATTTTCGCCTGATGATAAAAAGATATTGATTAAAGCCCAAGCCGAACCGCTGTTTAGAAATTCTACTAAAGAAGCCTGTTATATTTGGAATACCACACAAAAAACCATCAAACCGGTATTAACAACAGGCAAACAGAGTTATGCAACATTTTCGCCCGATTCGAAGCAATTGGCGTTTTTGTATGACTATAATTTGTACATCAAAAATTTAGACAATGATTTGGTGAAACAAGTAACCTTAGATGGAAAGGCTAATCAAACCATTTATGGTACTGCCGATGCATTGTATGAAAATGGGTTTGGATTATCGCAATTATTTTCTTGGAGTGCGGATGGCGAAAAAATTGCTTTTGTACGGTTAGATGAAAAGCCGGTACGCACATTCCCCATCACCAATTACAGCAATACGTATCCGGATGTTACCGAATCTACCTACCCAAAAGCAGGTGAAGTTATTCCTAAAGCAGAAGTGTATATCTACAATGTAAAATATGAGGTTTTGGTAAAGGTAGATATAGGTATAGATCCTAATCAATACATCACCGGATTTACTTGGAATACGGATGGCTCGGCCGTTTACGTACAGCGACTCAATAGAAAGCAAAATAATGTAGAGCTGTTACTTGCTGATGTTAAAACCGGAAATACCAAAACTGTTTTTACCGAAACTAAATCGGATTATGTGCGTATTATTCCGGGTAACGGATTGCAATTGGCCAATAAAAATGCGCTGTTGTGGATGAGTGAACAAGATGGCTTTAACCATATTTATGAGTTAAATACTGGTACAGGAAAATTGCGTCAAATTACAAAAGGCAATTGGGAAGTTCAACGCATTCTTGCTGTTGATGAAGCCAGTGGCTATGTGTTTTATACCTCTAATGAAACAGCGCCTATCAACAGTAATGTATACCGTATTAATCTAGATGGCAGCAATCGTATTCGTTTAACCGATGCACGTGGCTATCATCAAGCTTGGTTTACTGCCAATAGAAAATATTTTATTGATGAATACAGCGGCGTAAATCAACCTACCTATTATCAAATGTTTTCTGCTGCAGGGAAAGAGTTGCATCAAAAACTCATTGTGAATTCGGCATTGAAATCTAAATTGGATAGTTATACCATACCCGATGTAAATTTTCAAACCTTTAATATTGCCGGCACTTCTATGAGTGGTTTTTATATTGAGCCACCTGCTGCACCAACTAAAAATGGCTATCCGGTATTATTTTATGTATATGGTTCGCCCGAAAAACAATTGGTACAAGATAGATGGAACGATCGTTTAATGCTAACGTTGAAACAAATTGCGGCACAAGGCTATATGGTGGTTGGTGTAGATCCTAAAGGAACACCTGGTAGAGGAGAAGCTTACCGTAAATTGAGTTATAAAAAGTTGGGCGATTTAGCTTTGGAGGATATTCAACGGGTGAAAAATTACATTAAAGTAAATTTCAACCGCAGTATTGATACATCCCGAATGGCCATTATGGGTTGGAGTTATGGCGGTTATTTAGCAGCATTGGCAGCAACAAAATACCCGGGTTTATTTAAAGCTTCTATTGCAGTTGCTCCGGTTACAGATTGGCGTTTATACGAAAATGTTTTTGCTGAAAGATATTTGCAATCTCCCGGAGAAAATCCGGATCTCTATTTCAATTTATCGCCGGTAAATTTTGTTAATGAGTACAAAAGCGGATTGTTATTGATTCATGGCACGGCCGATGATAATGTGCATTTTCAAAACAGCATGGCATTGAGCAAAGCATTGATTGGTGCTAATAAGCAATTTGATCAGCAATTTTATCCCGATTACTTACATGATATCAGCGATAAAAATCCCAATATTGCTCGCATCCATTTGTTTACTAAAGTGATGGAATTTTTGAAAAGTCAACTTGAAATAAAAACACCTTAGTAGAAAACCATTTTATTCAACGGTTAAAGAGAAGGTAATCATTCTCGAATATATTTTATCAACATTGGAAGAGAATTTCAGTCCTTCATTTCTGCTGTGTAAATTCACCATGCCTCTACTGATTTTTAATTCGGGAGTAAGCACAAAGTAGGGGAAGTACAAGTGAAATCCGATGCCGGCTTCAACACTGAAATCGTATTTTTTAAGTAATATTAATTCTTCGGCATTCTTTTTTCCGGCATTAGCGGCTAAGTCGTAATCAAATTTAAAACCACCAATAGTGTACACTTTTAAATTGTCTATACGGTCGCTGCTGAATTTAATTTGAACCGGTAAACTGAGGGTGATGGATTGAACTTTTTTTATGGTTGTTGGTCCTTCGCCAATTGGAATATCGGGGTATTTTAAGGCGTATTCAAAAGCTTTTTCGCTAAAAGTTAAATTTAGTGGAGTAGTTCTAACATCAAAATGTTCGCTCAAATTCATGTTCACCAACCAAGCTAAATTGATACCGGTGCTATTGATGCTTTCAATACCCATCACACTATCTTGAGTTAAAAATTGGGGGTGATGGGAGAAATTGAAATGCGATTTATTATAACCTAAGTTGATGCCAAAATGGTATAATTTGCTGTCGTGATCGGGCAAATTGAGTTCGTACCGAAGTTGTGCAAACCCGGTATTTACTATTGAAATAAGTACAGTTAAAATGATTATTTGTCTCCGCAATAAATGCTGCATATGCCTAAACTCAGGGGTTTACAATAAGTGTTTCGATAGCCTAGTTGGTCTAAGATACCGGTGAAATTTTTTCCTTCCGGAAATTTTTTAATGGATTCGTCGAGATATTTATATGCGTTGCGGTTTTTTGAGAATAATTTGCCCATACCCGGCGCCACTACATTCATATACAACTGATAAACCTGACTTACACCGAAACCTTTTGGTTTACTGAATTCCAATACTACCAATTTTCCACCTGGCTTTAACACCCTATAAATTTCACTTAAACCTTTTTCGAGGTTTTGAAAATTACGTACACCAAAGGCAACGGTTACTGCATCAAACGTGTTGTTGGGAAAAATTATTGTTTCGCTATCGCCATTTAACAATTCTATTGTATTTGTAAGTGCAAGTTTTTCAATCTTTTTTCGTCCAAAAGCAAGCATTCCATCGCTGATATCGATGCCAATGATTTTATTGGGATGGAGCGATTGAGTCATCATAATGGCTACATCAGCCGTACCGGTAGCCACATCTAAAATATATTGTGGGTTTAACGGTTTTAATAAGTTGATGGCTTTTTTACGCCAACGTATATCAATACCGGCACTTAAAAAGCGGTTTAAAAAATCGTATCTATAAGCTATGCTGTCGAACATTCCGGCCACCTGCTCTTTCTTAGAAAGTTCAGAGTCTTTTTCCGGAACCACTTCATCGTGTGCAAATTTTGTCATACAGCTGCAAAGATAAGTACTTGAGCGATGCGACTAAATGTTGAATGTTAAATGTTGGATGTTGAAGTTTTTCACGCAAAGCTGCAAAGTTTTAAAGTCGCAAAGTTTTACTAATGTTGAATATAAGGTTCTAGCAGGGCGAAGAATTTCTTCAATCGTTAAACTATAGTTCATCTACCTTTCAACAATAGTTCAACTACTAAACCCCTAAACTTCTAAACTATTTCACGCAAAGCTGCAAAGTTTTAAAGGCGCAAAGTTTTACTAATGTTGAATATAAAGTTCCAGCACGGCGATGAATTTCTTCAATCGTTAAACTATAGTTCAACTACTAAACCCTAACCCCTAAACTCCTAAACCTCTAAACCACTATTCAACTAAACTCCTCCATCTAAACTCCTTAACTTTGCCCCATGGTTATTAAATC
>JBMOEQ010000071.1:0-12997 GCA_049314655.1 Ferruginibacter sp.
CGATGGTTTAGAAGTTTAGAGGTTTAGGGTTTAGTGAGGAGGCTTTATAAACTTTATAATCTCTATAAACTTAAAAAGTTGAATCGTTGTTGAACGATGTTTTTAACCATAGAAACCTTATAAACTTTAGAAACCTTATAAACTTTTCACTTCCACTAATCCCTAAGCAATAGCCTTTACAATACCCGGACCAACATACACAAAACCCGTCCACACTTGAGTGAGTTGTGCGCCGGCATTAAGTTTGTCGGTTTTATCTTTTGCAGTAAATATTCCTCCACTTGCAATGATAGGTATGGTGCTACTTGTTTTTTGATGGATATATTGTACCACTTCGGTACTCCTTTTTTGTACAGGTAATCCACTCAATCCGCCTATGCCCATTTTTTCTACTTCGGCTTTTGGTGTAATTAAATTTTCTCTGGAGATGGTGGTATTGGTTGCAACAAGGCCATCTAATTGAAGTTCTATGGTTAAATCTATAATGTCGTTTAAAGTATCCGTATCTAAATCGGGAGCTATTTTAAGCAATAAAGGTTTCTGTGTAGTAAATTGTTTGTTGGAGGTTTGTAGCGTTTCAAAAATTTTGCGTAATGCCGGTTTTTGTTGTAAATCTCTTAATCCGGGCGTATTAGGACTACTCACATTCACCACAAAATAATCTACATATGGATGCAGTGCTTTAAAACAAATTTCATAATCTTTCCAAGCATCTTCGTTGGGTGTAACTTTATTTTTTCCAATATTTCCGCCAATAATCATGCGGTTCGTGCTGTTTATAGGGTGTTTTATTTTCCAATCTTTTAATCTATTTGCAACGGCTTCAACGCCTTCATTATTAAAGCCCATTCGGTTGATAAGTGCTTTATCTTTCGGTAATCTAAATAAACGCGGTAAATCGTTGCCATTTTGTGCCAATGGGGTTACGGTACCTATTTCTACATGACCAAATCCAAGTGCCTCTAATTCGTTTAAATAGGCGGCATTTTTATCGAATCCTGCTGCTAAACCTATTTGATTTTTAAAGGTTAATCCCCATAATTGAACCGGCGTAGAATGTGTTGGAGAAAACTGGTGTTGGAGTATTTTCTTTATCCATCCAAAGCGACAAAGTATTTTCAGTGCAGCCATAGAAAAATGGTGAACAGCTTCGGGATCAAATAAAAAAAGGAAGGAACGTAGTAAAGTATACATACCACAAAAGTACTACAGCCTTTTAAGTTTTTTCTTTTCAAGTGGAAATTATAACTTTGGTCTATAAGGTTGCATAAACAACTAATTACATTAAAATCATTTATCATGCAGGAAGCATATATCGTAGCCGGTTACCGTACTGCCGTAGCCAAAAGTAAAAAAGGCGGATTTCGTTTTACCCGTCCGGATGATTTAGCCATTGATGTAATAAAAGGCTTAATGGCATCTGTGCCTCAATTGGATCCCAAAAGAGTAGATGATGTAATTGTAGGCAATGCCGTACCTGAAGCCGAACAAGGGTTACAAGTAGGACGTATCATTGCAGCAAGGGCATTAGGTTATCAAGCGCCGGGCATTACCATTAATCGGTATTGTGCCAGTGGTTTAGAAAGTATTGCTATGGCAACGGCACGAATTAGAACAGGTATGGCCGAATGTATTATTGCAGGTGGTGCCGAAAGTATGAGCTTGGTACCTACAGCCGGTTGGAAAACTTCACCCGCATATTCTATTGCAAAAGACGATCCCGATTATTACCTCAGTATGGGTTTAACCGCAGAAGCTGTAGCACAGGAGTATAAAGTGAGTAGAGAAGATCAAGATTTGTTTTCGTACAATAGTCATGTTAAAGCCGGTAAAGCTATACAAGAAGGGCATTTTAAATCGGGCATTTTACCTATCACTGTAGAAGAAGTGTATTTAGATGCTAAAGGGAAAAAGCAAAAATGCAATTATGTGGTTGATACCGATGAGGGTTATCGTGCAGATACCTCTGTTGAGGGACTCGCAAAATTAAAACCAGCATTTGCTGCCGGAGGAACGGTTACAGCCGGAAATTCATCGCAAACCAGTGATGGCGCAGCATTTGTAATTGTTATGAGCGAAAGAATGGTCAATGAATTAGGATTAAAACCCATTGCCCGTTTGGTAAATTGTGCCAGTGCCGGTGTGCATCCAAAACTAATGGGTATTGGCCCGGTTGAAGCAGTACCAAAAGTATTAAAGCAAGCCGGCATGTCGTTAGCAGATATTGATTTATTTGAATTGAATGAAGCATTTGCCTCTCAGTCATTAGCAGTAATACGCACATTGGAATTGAATCCCGATATCGTTAATATCAATGGTGGCGCTATTGCATTAGGGCATCCCTTGGGTTGTACGGGTTGCAAACTCACCATTCAAATTGTAAATGATTTGAAGCGCTTGAATAAAAAATATGGAATTGTTACGGCTTGTGTTGGTGGCGGACAAGGCATTGCGGGTATAATTGAGCGCATCAATTAATTTAGCTTCACAATAGTATTAAGGTTCTGATTTTCAGGACCTTTTTTTTATTTCAAAAATTTATTTCAACATTGTTGCAAATATTGTATTTTTGCAACAATGTATATATTATTAAATGATATTTTATGAAATTAAAAGGATTGGTATTCATCGTATTAAGTTTGTTTATTCAGGTTTTGTATGCCGAAAAGGGAACGAATAATTTGCCCAAATCAACATTGTTGAAAGCAACATTGAGTGGTATTGTAACTGATGCCGCTACCAATTTGCCTTTAGCAGGTGTAAGCATTTATATTTCTGATGTTAAAGTAGGCGCTACAACTGATGCAACAGGTTATTATAATATCCCATACATCCCGCAAGGAAAGCATGTAATTGAATTGTCGCATATAGGATATAATACCATTGTAGAAGCCATTGAAGTAGCAGGAGATACGAAAAGAAATTTTGCTTTAAGTTCGGCTGTTGTAGAAAATAATGCAGTAGTGGTTACCGGTGTTACTTCTGCAACACAATTAAAACAAGTGCCTTTTCAAGTAAATGTTATGCGTAGAGAAGAATTGCTTCAAAATGCGTCGGGCAATATTATTGATGCATTAGCTAAAAAGCCTGGCGTAAGTAGTTTGTCTACCGGACCGGCAATTTCGAAACCCATCATTCGTGGTTTAGGATACAATAGAGTGCTTACTATAAATGATGGAGTTCGTCAGGAAGGGCAACAATGGGGCGATGAGCATGGCATTGAGATTGATGAAGCCAGTATTCAAAAAGTAGAAATTTTAAAAGGGCCGGCATCTTTAATATATGGTAGTGATGCGATGGCAGGTGTGGTTAATATTATCACCAACGTACCTGTTGCCAATAATACCATGAAGGCAAATGTTCAAAGCGGTTATCAAACCAATAATAACAGTTCTTTGTTTAATGCCAATTGGGGTGGAAATGCCAATGGTTTTAACTGGAATTTTTATGGATCATCTGTTGCTGCATCCGATTATAAAAACAAATATGATGGTCATGTTTTTAATTCAAAATTCAATCAAAAGAATTTGGGTGGATATGCAGGATATAATGGCAATTGGGGATATAGCCATGTTTTGGTAAGCAATTTTAATTTAAAGGCAGGACTGGTTGAGGGCGAAAGAGATGACCAAGGTAATTTCATTAAGCCTTTAGCAGGTGGAGGAGAAGCTACTGCAAATACCAACGATTTTAACAGTAAAACACCGCAAATTCCATATCAACATATTCGTCATTTTAAAATTGCTTCGGATAACAGTATTCGTTTAGGCAAATCGCGTTTAGCCTTAAACGTAGGATATCAACGTAATCAACGAGAAGAGTTTGGAAATATTGATGATTTAGCAGAACGTGCTTTGTATTTTGATTTAAAAACGATTACTTATACTGCACAACTTCATTTAAAAGAAATAGCCGGTTGGAAAACGTCTATCGGCGTAAATGGAATGCAACAAGAAAATACCAATAGGGGTGTAGAGCAGTTGATACCGGATTACAATTTATTCGATATAGGAGGATTTGTGTATACCCGTAAAACCATTAAAAAAGCAACTTTTAGCGGAGGTGTTCGGTATGACAATAGAAACCTTACTGCTAGAGATTTAATGGAAGGATTAGATGTTAAAGGCGCTGGATTTAAGAAGTCATTTTCAAATTTCTCGGGAAGTGTAGGAACGGCTATTGCTTTGTCCTCTAACCTCAATGTAAAACTTAATGTGGCTAGGGCTTTCAGGGCGCCAAGTATTCCCGAATTGGCATCAAATGGTGCACATGAAGGAACCATTAGATATGAGTATGGAGATGTAAATTTAAAAAGTGAAATCAGTACACAAATAGATGCCGGATTTGAATTTTCTACCGATCATATTTCGTTTGGATTGAGTGCCTATAATAACCATTTCAATAATTTTATTTTCTATAGAAAATTGCAAAATGCAGGTGGAACAGATTCATTGGTAAATGTAGATGGCAATGATTTAACTGCTTTTAAATTTGATCAACGACAAGCAACTTTAAGTGGTATTGAAATTTCATTAGATATTCATCCGCATCCTTTAGATTGGTTGCATATTCAAAATTCATTTTCTTTGGTTAATGGTAGATTGAAAGAAAAAATAGACCATACCAATTTTCTACCTTTTATTCCTGCGCCTCGTTTGATTACCGAATTCAGGGGCGATTTTAAGAAATTGGGCAATGGCTTACGTAATGTGTATGCAAAGTTAGAAATAGACAATACGTTTGCGCAAGACAATGTATTTACTGCCTATAATACCGAAACTGCTACTCCGGGATATACTTTATTGAATGTAGGTTTGGGCGCCGATATTGTTTCATCAAAAGGTAATTCGCTTTTTAGTATTTATTTTTCCGGAACGAATATAACCGATATTGCTTTTCAAAATCATTTGAATAGATTGAAATATGCAGCTACCAATATGGCTACCGGCCGTCAGGGCGTATTTAATATGGGTAGAAATTTTAGTATTAAAGTAAATATTCCATTAAATTTTTCTATTCTATCAGCAGCGCATTAATTATAAACCATTCATTCTATTTTAAAGCAGGATTTAATCGTCCTGCTTTTTTATTGGGTAAACTTTTAGATTGCACTTAATTTGCATCTATAATTCAACACATGAATATAAAATTATTGCAACTTTTGGTGTTAATGGTGGGGTGCATTTGGAATGTAAAAGCCCAAAATACAGATATAGATTTATTGAAGAAAATCAATAAAACGGAAACGAATTTTAAAAATGATTATCTCGGATTCTGTTCAAAATCAGCTGCGCCGATAAGTATTGGAGCGCCGGTTTCTTTATATGTAGTAGGGCTTTTAAAAAAGGACAAAAAAATGCAATACAATGGTTTAACAATGGCAAGTTCATTTGTGGTATCGTCTATAGTAACACAAGGCATGAAACGAATTATTGCAAAAGAAAGGCCCTATAAAACTTATTCTTTTATCATAAAAAGAGATGATGATGGCGGAGGTTATGCCATGCCATCGGGTCATACATCTTCAGCGTTTTCTACTGCAACTTCGTTATCTATAGCTTATCCTAAATGGTATGTAATTGCGCCAGCCTATATTTGGGCAAGTAGCGTGGCTTGGTCAAGAATGTATCAAGGCGAACATTATCCTTCGGATGTTTTAGTAGGCGCATTAGTAGGCGCAGGCAGTGCATGGCTATGTGAGGTAGTTAGAAAAAAAATAGAGAAAAAACATATTCCGGTTTCAAAAAATTTATAACCCTATGCTCGAATTATCTATCAATACACCAGCCCTTGTTTTTCCTGCTATTACCTTATTGATGTTGGCGTATACCAATCGTTTTTTAACCTTAGCCGCATTGGTGAGGAAATTACATGAAGAATATAATAGGGGCGAGAAAGAGAAAAATATTTTAGGACAAATTAAAAATATTAGAGGCCGAATAAACCTCATTCGTTACATGCAATTTTTTGGCGTATTGAGTTTCTTTGGATGTGTGTTATGCATGTATTTTATTTTTCGCAATTGGATGGATATGGCGCATTGGATATTTGCATCAAGCTTAATTTGTTTATTGGTTTCTTTGATTCTTTCTTTGGTAGAAATCAATAAAAGTACCAAAGCCATTGAATTGGAATTAAGTGATATTGAAGAATTGTCGGGCGCCAATATCTTCAAAAATATTTTTGATAAAAACGAATAGGATTATTGTTTGTGATCAAATTCTGTTGGGGCTGTATCTTTATAATTTGGATTGTATTTTACAAAAAAGTAAAGATAAATTACCCTGCTAATGCGCATCATCCAAGGTTGAAGTACAACCAATAAAATACAGTTTAATCCAAGCCAGTAAAATACTCTATTGTCTTCTGTAGAAACACCCACTAATACAAGCCAAGCGATAAACGATGCTACCGAAATTGCTACGGCTAAAGCATAACTTACATAACCTGTTCCGTACCAAAAACCTTGTTCTAAATCATATTTTTGTCCGCATTCTGCACAATGTACAGGCATATCGAAAATATGTTTTAAGCTTAATTTTTTATAGGCATTGCCCGATTGAAACATGGCACCACGGCGGCATCTGGGGCAACGCATGGTTAATATGCTCCAAAGATAATTGGGTTTGGGAGGGGTGTTATTCATTACCTCAAAGGTAATATTAAATGCTTGTACATTTTAATAACACCCAAAATGAAGCCGTTACAAGCATTGCTTCTTATACAATTGCTGTTTTTTTGCGTTCGCCAATTTGTTGTCGCCACATAGCATAATACAAACCTTTTTCATCAATTAATTGTTGATGCGTACCGGTTTCCACAACATCGCCGCGTTCTAGCACATAAATTCTATCCGCATGCATAATGGTACTTAACCGGTGTGCAATTAAGATGCTGATTTGATCTCTTTGTGCTGAAATATCTTTGATGGTATTGGTTATTTCTTCTTCAGTAATTGAATCTAATGATGAAGTAGCTTCATCAAAAATTAATAAATGGGGTTTGCGTAACAATGCACGGGCAATAGACAAACGTTGTTTTTCTCCGCCCGATAATTTTAATCCACCTTCTCCAATCATGGTTTCTAATCCTTTTTCGGCACGTTTTAATAAATTGCTACAGGAGGCTTTATCTAAAACATCTTTTAAATCTTCATCGGTAGCAGTAGGATTAACAAACAATAAATTTTCTTTAATGGTACCGCTAAACAATTGTGTGTCTTGAGTTACAAAACCAATTTGATTTCTAAGGTCATCGAAACTAATTTTATCTTCATCAATGCCATTGAATAATATTGCACCTTCTTGTACGCGATATAGGCCAACCAACAATTTCATTAACGTAGTTTTACCGCTTCCACTAGGACCAACAAAGGCAATGGTTTCGCCAATTTTAGCTTCAAAACTGATATTGTTAATGGCTTTATGTACAGCCGATTGATGCTTGAAACTGATGTTTTTAAATTCCAACGTTTCAATATTTCCTAAATGTTGTGGCTGATCCGGAACAAGTTCGGGCGCTTTTTGCATCAGGTTGTGGAAATTAGTCAACGATACTTCTGCTTCACGATACGTGATGATGATGTTGCCAATTTCTTGCAATGGACCAAAAACAAAAAAGGAAAAAATTTGCATAGTGGCTAATTCTTTCGGTGGCATAACATGTCCAAATATTAACCACATCAACATAAATAAAATGACTTGACGTAAAGTATTAACAAAAGTGCCTTGTATGAAACTGATGCTGCGGATACGTTTTACTTTAGTAAGCTCTAACTTCAGAATTTTAAACGTGTTTAAGTTGAGGCGATTAACTTCTTGGCTGGTTAATCCCAAACTTTTTACCAATTCAATATTTCTTAAAGATTCGGTTGTAGCACCCGCTAAAGAAGTGGTTTGCGCCACAATATTTTTTTGAATGGTTTTTACTTTTTTACTTAATAAATTAGAGATAACCGTTAACAAAGCAATGCCGCCAAAATAAATGAAAGGCAAGCTCCAATGAATGGCTGTAGCATAAACCGCAACGAAAACAATACCAATAATAACCGGAAATAATATATTGATGAATGCTGATACAAATTTTTCGGTATCGGTACGCACTTTCGTTAAGATGCTTAATGTTTCTCCGCTTCGCTGGTCTTCAAATTCTTGATAAGGCAATTTCATGGCATGTTTTAAGCCATCTGTAAAAACTGCAGCACCAAATTTTTGCGTCACCAAATTCAAAAAATAATCTTGGAAGGCTTTAGCAATTCTACTAATCATTGCCACACCAATGGAGATGCCTAATAAGGTTAACACAGGCCCGGCATAATTCCACCAAAATGGTTTAAAGGGGGTGTCATCTACATAATAGCGGTAGGCTAAGTCGATGAGTTTACCAAAAATGATCGGGTCTATCAGTGAAAAACAAATATTGGTTGCGGCTAAAACTAAGGTTAAAACAACCAGCCATTTATAGGGCTTTAAATAATGTAATAGAATTTTCATGTTGTGTTGCAGTTAAATTATATCGAAGAAAATCGATGGGTCAAATATCATACAAGTTTATAAAAAATGACAAGATAGCAGGATTAATTAATTATATCTATGAACATTTGTTCAAAATGCGCCTCGTATGGCTGAGGATATTTGCTTTTAAAAGTATGGAAAGCGGCTTCTCCCATTAGCTGCCATTGATCTTTTTGTTGCCAAGCTTTTTCTAAAACGGTATCAATTGATGCTACAGATACTAGCGGCGCAATAAAACCATTGTTATTTTCTGTAATCCATACAGGCATATCGCCAACTGCACTTATTACACAAGGCCTTGCCATACTCATGGCTTCGGTAACACTTAATGGCATGGCATCTATAGGTGTAATTTGAAGTAAGAGATGTGCTTGTGCCAATACATTTTTTACAGCATTGGTTTTTCCCATCAATTTTATTTTGTTGGAAAGTTGTAAGGTTTCAATGAGTTGCTGCAGCTTTTCAAAATCAGCACCCTCTCCATATAAAGCCAATTCCCAATTTCTATCTTTCCATTTGTTGCTAGCCAATGCTTTAATCAATAGATCTTGAGCTTTTCTGCGTTTATCTAATTGCGCCATCATTACCCATTGATAATTGCCATTTTTTGTTAAAGAAGGCCATGCAAAGGGCTGTTGTTCTAAAGTGATGTTGATTGGATTGATGAGCGTTACAGCATTTGGAATAGAAAATCCGGCAACTTTTTGTAGCGCAGTATTTATTTTTTCTGAGGCCAATAAGTTTAGCGCCGATTTGTTGTACCAGTTTTCAATACTACGTTTTCGACTTGAAGATAGTTTTGCAGATTCGTTGTAATTATGCGCTACTATAATAAATTTTTTAAGAAAGGGTAAAAGATTATGGAAAGGACTGTGGGTGAAATCTTCATAACCTCCTAAGCTTATAATTACTAAATCGGGATTTTGAGTTACCGATGCTGTAATAATTTTTCTTGCTTTTATATTCAGTAAAATTTTTTGAATAGGATTTTTTGAATACTTGGGATTGGGTAATAAAATGGTTGTACACCCGGCATCATGTAAGGCATTTGTTATAGATTCTTTTTTACCCGGCCAATTGAAATAACAACAAGTAACATGATGCCCTGCTTTAGATAAATACAAGGCCATGGTATACCACCATTGTTCGCTGCCGCCCCAACTATCGCCATTCATTGTAGCAATGAATACAAATGTGTATGGTTTAAGCGGCATTCCTGAAAGCTTATCCTGCGCAGGAACCATATTTATTGTTTTATAAATTCTACTAAAATATTTCTGCCTTCGGTTTTACGAGCGGCAATGATCATTTTGTAAATAGGGGCAGGAACGAGCGACATTAAAAATGCCTTTACTGGTTGCGTTTTTTTATAGTGTTCAATTTGTACTTTATACCATTCTTTATATTCTTTCAAGGGCATTATTTTTACCGCATTTAATTTCATGCTGAAAAAGCGCGGTAAGTTTTCGAAAGCGGCTTTATCCCATAATCCGGAGTGATGCGGTGGTAAATTTAAAGTATGGTGTACATCGTATCTGTATAAATACGGATTGTTGAAAGGCACGGCAATGATTAAACGTCCGCCAATTTTTAAGGTGCGTAACGCGGCATCAATAAAGGATTTGATATCGTAAATATGTTCTAACACTTGATAAAAACATACCACATCATAGATGCCTTCATGTGTTGCTGCGTAGGATTCTATGTTTTCTACAATTACATTCAACCCTTCGTTTTGTAAACCTTGTGCAGCTTTTTCATTTAATTCTAAAGCGGTGAAACTGGCTACACCTTTTTGTTGCATCATCTTCAAAAAAACACCATCGCCACAACCAATTTCCAAAACTTTATCATTGTTGTTGATGCGTTGTATGCCTTCTCTATGTTCCCAACGATCGGTACTGTAATACCAACTGTTTTCGCGTTGTAAATCTTCGTAAAATTTACCATCGCCCCATATATGGTCGGGCATATAAAAACGATATCCTGTATCGTTGCATTGATACAGTTGGATGGTTGAAATGCCTTCAAAAAAACGATCTACATTCACTTTCGTTTCTTGCTCGTAATGTTTTTTTATGGTGGCTGTATCCATTTCCAGAATCAGCGATGTATTGTTGAGGTAAGTAACCGGACTTTTAACAGACATGGGTTATGGCTTTTTTGCGATGATCAAATAATTGAGTGTCCAGCTTTCGTCGAAATACCGTTTATCGAGCCAAATGGCTAGTTTGTTGATGAGCCAAGTACCGCGCAATTCAACAAAAAATATTTTTAAAATTTTTGCACGAAAGGTTTTGTATTTAAAAGTAGAATGCACGGTATTGTTAAGCATTTGAAAAGTTGCTGCCCATTTACCGCCATTGGCTTTAATATGGTCTATTTCAAAACCTGCTTCGGTAAATAAATTGGCTAAACCGTATTTGGTGATTCTGAAAAAATCGTAAGGCTCTTCATGCAATTGCCAACAAAATGGAACGGTTAAGATGATGGTACCACCGGGTTTTAATACTCGATAGGCTTCTTTCACCAATTGCTGGTTTTCGAAAACATGTTCTAAAACCTGTGTACATAGAACCGAATCAAAGGTGTTGTCGGGGAAATTGAGTTCCGTAGCCAAACAAATTACATCCACACGATTTTGATCGCTTTGAATGATATCGCATCCTACAGAGGAGGTAGTAACTTGTTTATACCAATTTTCGTAAGGTTTATTGCCACAGCCCAAATCGAGCATATGGCCATTTGCATATTTCTTTATTGCAGCTTCTAAGTCGTTCAATAAAAAATATAGATGGATATAATCTACATTTTTCGTTTTGACTTTAGTCCCGCTCAACCGGGGCAAATTTTCGGCTCTCATGCTGTAAAGATATAAATTATCGTAGAATGACCGTTCAGGTTCGTGAAGACACGAACCTAGGCGAAGTTGTTGTGGGGTAAAATGGCGAAGCTGTAGTTTGTGGTGTATAGTATATAGGGATTATAAAGTTTATAAAGATTCAAGTCAACAGCTAAACTGATGTTCAACTACCGTTCAACTCAACCTCTCAACCGTAAACTACTCAACATGGTTTATGAAGAATATAAAGTTTATAAAGATTCAAGTCAACCGCTAAACTAAAGTTCAACCGCCGCTCAACTCAACCTCTCAACCCTAAACTACTCAACATGGTTTATGAAGAATATAAAGTTTATAAAGATTCAAGTCAACCGCTAAACTAATGTTCAACTACCGTTCAACCAATGCTCAACGTAGTTTATTGGGATTGTAAATATTATTTGTTATTTAAATAACCGTGCACCACATTATTGTGGCATATTTATTGTTGATTGTTCTCTTTATTTTTTACCAAAACTAAACGAATGAAAAATTTTTTTGTGGCTGCATCAGCAGTAATGTTATTGATTTCTTGCCAAAAAGTAACCATCGACAAACAAGCTAGTCCTAAAGTTGAGCAACAAGTATTAACTGCAGAAGCTGTAAGTGAGTTTGCAGTAGTAACACCTAAGAAATTTCTATTTGATAATAAAAAAGCCGAAACTGCAGGTAATGCAGATTGGGTAATTGATCAAGATGTATCACCACAACGCATTCCAACGCCATTGCAAAGTACAATTACCGCATCAACTCCTGAAACATATTGGAAAGGCGCAATATCATCATGGGGAATTGCTTTGGCAAAAAAAGGGCACACTGTTGAAACATTACCCTCTACCGGAACAATCACTTATGGTAGTACTACCAATGTACAAGATTTGTCGAAATACGATGTTTATGTTGTTGACGAAGCCAATATTCGTTATACCACTGCAGAAAAAACAGCGATTATTAATTTCGTAAAAAATGGAGGCGGTTTATTTATTATTGTTGATCATACAGTAAGCGATCGTAATAATGATGGATGGGATTCTCCAGCTATTTGGAACGATTTATTTAATAGTAACGCTGTTCAAGTAAATCCATTTGGATTTAAATTCGACTTAACCAATTTTTCTCAAACAACCACTAATGTGAGCACAACAGTACATCCTACTATTAATGGCACAGAAGGCAATGTTACTTCACTTATTTTTCATAATGGTGCTTCAATGACTTTAACAACAGGAGCAGCATCGCGTGGTTTAATTTGGAAATCTGGTGTTACTAAAAACCTCACCAATTTAATGGCAGCCTATTCTACATACGGAACCGGAAGAGTTTTCGCAATTAGCGATAGCTCTCCTGCAGATGACGGTACAGGTGCTGCCGGAAATAATTTGTTTTATGGATGGACAGATGCAGGAGGCAACCACAGTCGTTTACATATGAACGCTTCTTTATGGTTAGCGAAATTGCAATAGTTTAAATAAATTATTATTTATAAAAAGTCGGGATTTATTTTCCGACTTTTTTTTATTTATAAACTGAAGAGGAGAATTGTGATTGTAATTATTTTTAAAGGTTTATAATCGCTTACAGGTAAAAATTATGTGGAACGCAC